>JAAZJW010000124.1 GCA_012800145.1 Clostridiales bacterium
ATGCTTCCCATCGGCCTTTTGAAGAAAATGTTGAAATTACCAAACGTGTTGTAGAATATGCCCATAGCAAAGGGGTTGTGGTAGAAGCGGAACTTGGAAGATTAGCAGGTATAGAAGATGCTGTAAGTGTAAGCGAAAGGGATGCAACTTTTACAGTTCCGGAACAAGCTGCGGAGTTTGTTGAAAGAACTGATGTGGATTCACTGGCTATTGCCATCGGTACAAGCCACGGTGCCTTTAAATTTAAAGGAGAACCTTCATTGGATTTTGAAAGACTGAAACAAATTCAAAAATTGCTACCTAAATTCCCATTAGTATTACATGGTGCGTCCACTGTATTGCCTGAGTTCGTAGACCTATGCAATCAATATGGTGGTAATATTTCGGGTGCGCAGGGTGTACCTGAAAAAATGATTCGACAGGCTACTGAATTCGGAGTATGCAAAGTAAACATAGACACAGACCTGCGGCTTGCTATGACTGCGGCAATCAGAAAGCATATGGCCGAAAATCCGGACAATTTCGATCCTAGAAAATATCTGGGTCCTGGCAGAACAGCCATTAAAGGGATGGTACAGCACAAGATTAAAAATGTTCTGGGTTGCAGTAATAGGTTATAATATAATTTTAACCATAAAGCCATCTAATGGTTATTATTACCATCAGATGGCTTTAAATTGTTGACAAAAGGGGACGTCAGGCTGTGTGAAAAAGCACCTTTCTTACTTATTGTCATCCTGAGACGTACAGAATAAACCCTCCCGCGAAGGATCCCCAAAAGCGAGATTCTTCGTAAGTACCGTTAATACTGCCAGTCTCAGAATGACACAAAGCTGAAATCCGGAATAACATTTTTCACACAGTCTGACGTCCCCTTTTGTCACTTTTGTCATAATATTTTTACTAATTCAAAATTGATATAATCACAAGATACCAATCTGTAGGCCACCCCGTTATATGTACCTTGCAAACCACAGCCATAGGACATTTCATCATGCAAATGTCCATATATCACATAATCTACATTATACCTTTCAAAGGTTTCCGTAAACAAAGAGGGCTCAAACCTATCATTAGTAGGAGGATAATGCATCATAGCAATTATGCCTTTATACCCTTGATGTTGTTTAACTGATTTTAAGGACATTTCCAATCTGTTGGCTTCCCTCAGATATATTTTTTTATCATGGTCGGTAAATTTATAGTCGTTGGGACAAATCCACCCCCTAGTTCCGCATATAGCATATTCCTTATATATGAATGAATTGTTTTGAACAAAATTCATGGATCCAAACAACGAATTCAACCTGGTTATAGATTTCCACCAATAATCATGATTACCCCTTATCAAATATTTAACACCCGGTAACCGTGCAATCCATTCTAGATCAACCATGGCTTTTTCCAAAGTCATAGCCCAGGAGATATCCCCGGGAATAAGAACAGCATCATTTTCCTTTACCTTTTCCAACCAACTTGCTTTTATTTTGTTTTCATGGCCTATCCAGTGATCCCCAAATATATCCATGGGTTTATCGGAATAGCCACTTAAATGCAAATCCCCTATAGCGTAAATTGCCATACCATCACCCTGCCCCCCTAAAAGATGCCCCGGGGACGGCAGACTGTGTGAAAAAGCACTTTTCTCGCTTTTTGTCATTCTGAGTGTAGCGA
>JAAZJW010000008.1 GCA_012800145.1 Clostridiales bacterium
AGCCTTATTATCATTCCGATAGTGGGGGGCATACAGAGGACAGCGAAAATATTTGGTTGAACAAGCTTCCCTATATCAGGGGGGTGGAGGATGATTTTTCTTCGGATACACCCCACAGCACCTGGTCTGTTCCGTTTACCAAGGAGGAAATAAAAAACCGACTGATTGATAATAATATGTTTATCGGGGATATCCTGAGTGTGGAGGTAACTTCCGTTTCAGATAGCGGAAGGGTCCTGTCCTTGACAGTTCGGGGAACAAGGGGACAGGTGGACTTGGAAAAAGAACAAAGTAGGATTATTTTTGGATTAAAAAGCAATCAGTTTACTGTTAATTCCGGTGGCGGTGGCAGCGGTGGGACCGGTAATGATGATTATATGGAATTGGCTGTTTTAAGCGGAACATATTCCAAACCACGATTTATTGCCCTGGAAGGTAAATATATAATTAGCAGTAAAGGGATGCACGAAATAGGAAATGTGGGGGAAATTTCAATATATAGTGGAAAACAATACAAAAGTGTGACCAGGGGGGGATCAATCAGAAGGCCGGCTGAAGGTATTGTACCCCCGAACGTATTTGTATTTGACGGGAAGGGATATGGACACGGGCTGGGTATGAGCCAGTATGGAGCAAAAAAGATGGCAGAGTTGGGTTATAAATATGATGAAATATTAACCTATTATTATACAAACACAAAGGTTGAACACTATGGAAACAAGGGATTTTAATTTTTATTTGCCGGATAAATCGATTGCACAGACCCCTTTGGAAAATAGGGATGATTCGAGATTATTGGTTTTAAATAAAGAAACAGGTGAAACCGAGCACAGTTATTTTTATAATATTATAAATTTTTTAAATCCCGGTGATTGCCTGGTATTAAATGATACCAGGGTATTGCCAGCAAGGTTAATCGGTGAAAAAGAGGATACTAAGGGTAAAATAGAATTTTTATTGTTGAAAAGAAAGGATCTGGATACCTGGGAGGCGTTGGCCAGGCCGGGGAAAAGGGCAAAACCGGGCAGCCGGTTTATATTTGGCAATGGGCTGTTATACGCTCAAGTTATAAACATAAGTGATGAGGGTTCCAGGATTATAAAATTCGAATATGCAGGGATTTTTGAGGAAATACTGGACAAGTTGGGACAAATGCCCCTCCCTCCATATATTAAAGAAAAACTGGAGGAAAGGGAAAGGTATCAGACAGTATATTCGAAAAATCAAGGTTCCGCAGCCGCACCTACGGCGGGTTTACATTTTACCAAGGAATTGTTAAGAAAAATAGAAGAAAAAGGTGTAAAAATTGTATATATTACGCTGCACATCGGTTTGGGTACATTTCGTCCCGTAAAGGTGGCAAGGATAGAAGAACACAGGATGCATTCGGAATTTTATATTGTTGATAAATTGGCCGCTGATACTATCAATAATACAAAAAAACAATGCAACAAAATAATTGCCGTAGGTACCACCAGTTGTAGGACCCTGGAATCCATAGCGGATGAGGACGGAAAAGTTAAACCGGGCAGCGGATGGACAGACATATTTATCTATCCGGGATACAGATTTAAAATCATAGACAGTTTAATTACCAACTTCCATTTGCCGGAATCTACATTGATTATGTTGGTCAGTGCCTTTGCAGGAAGAGAAAGGATTTTAGATACATACAAAATGGCGGCACAAAAAGGTTACCGATTTTTCAGCTTTGGGGATGCGATGTTAATTGAATGAAATGCAAGAATTGGGATGTGAAAGGTGGGTGATGGGAAATGGAAAGTGAGACATGAATTTTAAATGTGGGGGCGAATTCATTTGCTGAAATTTCGTCAGTAGAAGCGAATTTATTCGCCAGGTTTCATTAAACAGACTGGGATTTTGTACCAAGAATCATATATATTAGATATATTAGACAAAGCAATGATTTAGGAGTGAAAGTTTATAATGGCAATCAGATATGAACTTATAAAGACATGCAAACAGAGCGGGGCGAGGCTGGGTAAACTCCATACCCCGCATGGAGCAATAGATACGCCCATTTTTATGCCTGTGGGTACCCAGGCAACGGTCAAAACAATGACATCAGGAGAATTAAAACAGGTTGGTTCTCAAATCATTTTAAGCAATACATATCACCTGTATTTGAGACCGGGATACAAACTGATTGAAAAGGCGGGTGGATTACATAGGTTTATGAATTGGGACAGGCCTATTTTGACCGACAGTGGAGGATTTCAGATATTCAGTTTAGGGCCCCTGAGAAACATAAGTGAGGAAGGTGTGGAATTCAGGTCCCATATAGACGGTTCGAGACATTTTATTGGTCCTGAAAAGGCTATCGAAATACAAAATTCTCTGGGTGCTGATATTATAATGGCCTTTGATGAGTGTGTTTCCTATCCTGAGGAATATGATTATGTAAAAAATTCCCTTGAAAGGACTACAAGATGGGCAAAAAGCTGCAAAGAGGCACATAAGAATGTTGGCAATCAGGCTTTATTCGGTATAATCCAGGGAGGTATGTACGAGGACCTGAGAAAACAAAGTGCTGAAGAAATAATAGCTTTAGATTTCCCCGGATATGCTATAGGCGGTTTAAGTGTGGGAGAACCTAAACATCTTATGTATGAAATTTTAAGTTATATAACACCCCTCATGCCAAAAAATAAACCCAGGTATTTAATGGGGGTAGGAAGCACGGACGATTTAATAGAGGGTTCAATAAGGGGTATAGATATGTTTGATTGTGTGTTACCCACAAGAATCGGCAGAAATGGTACTGCTATGACCAGCCAAGGCAGGGTGGTAATTAAAAATGCTGTTCATACAGAAAGTTTTGAACCATTAGACCCGGAATGTGATTGCCATACATGCAAAAATTATACAAGGGCCTACTTGCGACACTTATTTAAGGCAAACGAAATTTTAGGCCTCAGGTTACTTACATACCATAATTTGTATTTTCTATTAAGGCTGATGGAAAGAATAAGGCAGGCTATCATGGAGGATAATTTGCTGGATTATAGAAACGAATTTTTTCAGAAATATGGACACGAGTTATAATGTTTTGTATTTTTTGGGCAATAATATATTGGTAAAGTATTTATTTTAAACTATTTGCAGGAAGTTTGTTATATTTGTGGTATTAGTTTATATGTGATAAATATTATAATATTAAAAGGAGGCGAGGTATCAGAATGCCAGCACAATACGCAAACCTAATATTTCCTTTGGGGGTACTTGTAGTTTTTTATTTTATATTAATAAGGCCTCAGCAAAAAAAGGGTAAAGAAATCAGGGAAATGAGGAATAGTCTAAAGGTTGGGGACGAGATAATTACCATCGGTGGTATCTACGGTAAAATTATTAAAATAAAGGATGATATTATCACTATTGAGGTCGGATCCGACAAAACAAAATTGCCCACAACCAGGTGGGCTATCGGGGCTATAGTTTCGCAGAATGGAGGCCCGGATGAATAAAATAATTAGATTAAAGAGCAGCCATGCTGCTTTTTTTTATGACCAAATTTAAGTGGAGGACAGAGGTTGAAGAAACAGCAGACTGTGTGAAAAATGTCATCCTGAGCGAAGCGAAGGATCTCAAATGGCCTAAAAACGAGATTCTTCGCTACACTCAGAATGA
>JAAZJW010000125.1 GCA_012800145.1 Clostridiales bacterium
GGATGCGCCTTAAAGAATAAGGATACAATATCAAACTTCTTTAGAAGCTCCACCTATAAAATAGTTGGAGTTATTCACATCTTTAATTTTAAAACATCACTAACAGTACCGACCTTCAGGCCCTTTTCGCGCATTGACTCAATCAGTGTCGGCAAAGCTTTTGCGGTTTCAGGCATTGGATGCATCAATACTATCGCGCCATTAAAATTATCTTTTGATAATATCCTATCTATGATAACATCTTTCGTACTCCCCGCTCTCCAATCTATAGTATCCATAGTCCATAATATTGTTTTATACCCCAGTTTTTCAGATGCAATAAGTGTATTATTATTATAAGCACCGGATGGCGGAGCAAATAGAGTAATTTTCTTTTTTGTATACCCTAAAAGTATTTCGTCCGCCTTTTTTATTTGGTCTTCATTTTGTTCCAGAGATAGTGTTTCATAGTTTAAATGCTGATAGCCATGACTTCCAATTTCATGCCCATTATCTACAATTTGTTGCATTAGCTCCGGAAACCTTTCGGCCCATCTGCCCGTCACAAAAAAAGTAATTTTTATCTTTTCTTCGTTTAATGTTTCTAGCATATCCGGTAACACCTCATTGCCCCAGTCAACATTACATGCAAACGCAATATACTCGCTGTTTTCATTCCCTCTTCGAACCGGATCAGGTACAGATACATTATAGCTGCCTGTTACCCTTGTCTTGGTCCCCCCCAGAAATACAAAACTTAATATTAACAGAGTCAAGATAATCATAATTATTACAAATATTGCAATTTTTTTATTTATGATAACTACCATAATATACCCCCTTCATCTAATTGTAATATTTGTAATATATTATTCATAATTAAATTACTTATGCAATTAATATTTATAAAACCAATTAAAAAACATAAACCATGTCCGGTTTATGCTTTCAACTGTTCATTATTTTCTATTATTTCTTTTAGGCAGAAGTGCCTTCATGGACAAACTTATTTTTCCTTGTTGGTCTATTTCTATTACCTTTACATCAATTTCGTCTCCCACCGCCAGCACGTCCTCCACTTTATTTGTTCTCTCGTGTGCAATGTTAGATATATGGACCAAACCTTCTTTGCCGGGAAGAATTTCCACAAAGGCTCCAAAGTTCATTATTTTTATAACCTTTCCTTTATAGACATCCCCTACCTCAGGATCCCGGATTATATCATTTATTGCTTCAAGTGCATTTTCCGCCGCTTCTTGTGTCGGTGAAGCTATAAATATGGTACCGTCATTTTCAATATCAATTTTAACCCCCGTATCATCAATAATCTTATTTATGGTTTTTCCACCTGTTCCAATAACCTCTCTGATCTTGTCCGGATGTATTTTGGTTCTCAACATCCTCGGAGCATAAGGTGAAAGTTCTGGTCTTGGTGAACTGATTGTTTCTTTCATTTTATCTAAAATATATAACCTGCCAACTCTGGCCTGTTCTAACGCATTTTCTAAAATAGTCTTTTCTATACCCTTCATTTTAATATCCATTTGAATAGCGGTTATTCCTTTAGATGTTCCTGCAACCTTAAAATCCATATCTCCCAGAAAATCTTCCATGCCCTGTATGTCTGATAGAATAGCTATATTATCATCTTCTTTAACCAGCCCCATAGCAATACCTGCAACCATATCCTTAATGGGAACACCGGCGTCCAATAATGACAATGTGCTGCCGCATACACTTGCTTGTGAAGTAGATCCGTTAGAAGACAAAACCTCGGACACTACACGAATAGTATATGGGAATTCGTCCTGGGAAGGTATCATCGGCTCTAATGCTCTCCCGGCTAATGCCCCATGACCAATTTCCCGCCTGCCCGGCCCCCTTAAAAATCTGACCTCTCCTGTACTGAATGGAGGAAAATTATAATGATGCATATACCTTTTAGATTCCTCCTCACCAAGACCGTCTATAATCTGGACATCACCTATTGCACCTAAGGTCACAACAGACAACACCTGGGTCTGACCCCTGGTGAATAAACCTGACCCATGGGCTTTGGGTAGTAACGATACCTTGGTTGATATAGGTCTGATTTCATCATATTTTCGATTGTCCGGCCTCACTTTATCATATAAAATCAGATGCCTGGTCTCTTCTTTTAAAATTGCCTCTAATATAAAATTGACTTGTTTTATATCGATATCTTCTCCATATTTGTCCGTAAAGTGTTCCAACGTTTCTTCTTTAGCCAATTCGATGTTTTGCGATCTTTCTAATTTTTCCTCTGTTCTAATTGCATCAGCTATTTTTTGGACTGCATACGCTCTTACTTCGGCATCCAGATTTTCATCTACCTTGAACAAAACAACATCCTGTTTTTCTTTTCCAACCTCTTCAACAATTTCCTCTATAAATGAAACGATAGTTTTGATTTCCTCGTGTGCAAATAAAATCGCCCCTAAAACTTGAGCTTCTGTAACCTCATTTGCCCCCGCTTCTATCATCATCACAGCATCCTTTGTTCCGGAAACAACAAGGTCTAATTCACTTTTTTCTTTCTCTTCATTTGTGGGGTTTATTATATATTCTCCATCAATCATACCTATGTTTACAGAGGCAGTTGGTCCTTGAAACGGAATACTGGAAATAGATAGTGCTATAGATGAGCCTATCATAGCAACAATATCCGGGCTACAATCCAAATCCACCGATAACACTGTCGCAATTACCTGCACCTCGTTTCTATACCCTTCAGGAAACAAAGGCCTGATTGGACGGTCTATCAGCCTGGAAGTTAATATGGCGTTTTCACTGGGCCTGCCCTCCCTTTTGATAAAGCCCCCGGGAATTTTCCCCACAGCATACATTTTTTCCTCATAATCAACGCTTAGAGGGAAAAAATCTATACCTTCCCTCGGCAATTTTGAAGAACATGCGCTTACGAGAACCACAGTTTCCCCATATCTTAATAGGCAAGCACCATCAGAAAGTTGGGCTAGTTCCCCAATTTCAACTTCTAATGTTCTTCCCCCTATTTCCTTCCGAAAAATTCTAACCATTATTATCCTCCCTTCATCTTAGGGTATTTTTATGTTATTTATTATCCATTCAAAGAGTCAAAAATTTCGATTGAATATAAAATAAAAAGCCTTTATGGCTTGAACAAACAAATACCCAAATAATAGAGAGGGTGTTTCCCGCCCTCTATTATTTTCTTAGCTTCAGTTTTGCAACTACTTCCCTGTACTTTTCAATATCTTTGTCCATAAGATAATTTAACATTTTTCTTCTTCTACCAACCATCTTTAGAAGTCCCCTTCTGGAATGATGATCCTTTTTGTGAATTTTTAAATGTTCATTTAAATGATTAATTCTCTCTGTTAACAAGGCAATCTGCACTTCCTGAGAACCTGTGTCATTTTCATGGGTTTTAAAAGCATCTATAATTGTCCTTTTGCCTTCTTGATTCATTATTTCACCTCCCATTTTCATCCCCTGATTCTAAGTAAATGTCGGTGAATCATTTTACCGAGAATAGGTTCCTTAATTTCCTAATTATTTTAACATATATAGCTATAGATGTAAATAAGCATTAATATTATTCACATCCCGATTAATCTGGTTTGTTAGGTTATCTATACTGTTAAACCTTACCTGGTCCCTCAATTTTTTGACAAATTGTATTTCTATGAATTCATCATATATATCCCCATCAAAACCGATAATAAATGTTTCCATGCCAATATCATGGTTACCGAAGGTTGGGCTTGTTCCTATACAGGTGGCTCCTTTATACATTGAATTGTTAACCCTGACAAATGTAGCATATACACCCTTTTGGGGTACCAAGTGATGGGGTTCAATTAAAACATTAGCTGTGGGATAACCCAGCTTTTCCCCCCCTATACCTTTGCCGCGAATTATCTTGCTATAAAATGAATATGGCCTTCCTAAAAAAGCATTGGCCCCCTCAATATTTCCGTCCTTGATATACTTTCTAATAATGGAACTCCCTACCTTTTCTGAATTGATGACAACAGGTTGGATTATACATAACTCAAACCCATATATTTTTGCCATCTCTTTCAAGGTATCTACATTCCCTTGACCTTTATAACCAAAACTGTAGTCAAACCCAACCGTCACAATCTTGCAATTTAATTTTTCCATTAGGATATCCTTAATAAAATCCTCCGGGCTAAGAACCATCAAATCTTTATTAAATTCCTCCAGGTATAAAAGCTCCACTCCTAAAGATTTGAATATTTTTTGTTTCATACGCATATCTGTGATCTGTAGGGGTATCTCCCTACCCGTTATGATTTCTAATGTATGGTTAGCAAAGGTATAAATACAGGATTGTAAATTGTTCAGTCTGCATTTTTGTACCAGGGTCTTAATTAATTTTTGGTGGCCGATATGGACCCCATCAAAATTTCCTAATGCAATTCCTCTTTGTATGTTTTTGTTTAATTGGCTGTATTGTTTGATTGTTTCCATATTTACTCCTTTTTAAAGTAAAAGTCTTAAAACTTTAATATAGTTCATACCGATTTTGTCACATTTAACAATTCCGAAACCTATAAATTGTTTTTTGATATAAATGCGCACCTTTGTCCCTGATGAAACTTTTTCATTATCCGTTGAATAATAGGAATAAATATTGTTTCCGTTCAACGCTTGTTTTACAGATATAGGTTTTACAATAATCTTAGGCATATGTTCAAGAGGAAAATCTGAAGGTAATAATAAGTCCTCAATCCTTTCTGTTTCCAGCAATTCTTCTACAGTTACTGTGGTTTCCAAATCAAATTTACCGGACACTGTCCTAAGTAAAAATGACATTGTTCCTCCACAGCCCAATACATCTCCAATATCTTTACACAAGGTGCGTATATAGGTACCCTTTGAACATAAGACATCGAACATCGCTTTATTTCCTTCAATTTCAATAATATCTATACTATAAACTGTCACGGTCCTTGAATTTCTTTCAATTTCAATTCCCTTTCTTGCTAATTCATAAAGTCTTTTACCTTTGATTTTGACTGCTGAATACATGGGAGGTATCTGGTTATAGGTTCCGATAAAGCTCATTATAGCCCTTTCAATTTCCTCCTTTGTCGATACAACGGAGGACCTGCCTATAACCGTTCCATACATATCTTCCGTGTCCGTTCTGACACCCAAGGTCAGTTCTGTCCTGTATTTTTTATTACTGTCAAGAAGATATTGGGATATTTTTGTTGCCTGTCCGACACAAACAGGCAGAACGCCTGCGGCACCGGGGTCTAGTGTTCCTGCATGTCCCACCTTTTTGATGTTTAGCCGCTTTCTAACAATCGATACAATGTCATGAGAAGTCATCCCGGGTGGTTTTAAAATGTTTAAAATACCATTCAAAAAAATCACCGTCTTATAAATTGTTTTGCTTTCTCTATAACCTGATTTTTGGCTTCATCCAGGGTAGAAATTAATACAGCGCCGGACGCTTTTTTATGCCCCCCTCCGTCAAACAGTTGTGCCAGGGCTCCAACGTCCACATCGTCATGCTTTGATCTAAAACTAAGCTTAACTTCATTATTATCTTTTTCCGTTATGGTTACCGCTATATCGACACCCTCTATATCTCTTCCGTAATTCACAAGATTGTCCACATCGTCGCCGGAAATGTTGAACTTTTTCATCAAATCAGATGAAACTTGAAAAATTGCAAGACGGTTCCCAAGTTTCATGTCTATATTGTTTAAGGAATATCCCAGGAACTTTATACTATTCACGGATTTTCTTTGGTAAAGATTGTGTATAATATCCTGTTTATTTATATTAGTCTTCATCAATTCCGCTACCGTTAAATGGGTTTTCACTGTAACATTGTCATACATAAAATTACCACTATCGGTAACAATGCC
>JAAZJW010000126.1 GCA_012800145.1 Clostridiales bacterium
AGGATGAAATACGTTGAGAAACACTACGCCCAAGGGGAAGGTGAAGGAAAGAGGATAATGAACCCCAAAACCATAATAAATGTTGGGGAAAACGCAACCGTAGAGTTTGAAATGATACAGATAAGAGGGGTTGATTATACAGACAGAATTGCAGAAATTCGACTACAAAAAAATGCCCACTTTATAGTAACCGAAAGACTTCTGACAGATTTAAACCAGGATGCGGACTCTAAAATAACCGTAGAACTGGAAGGGGAAAATTCTACGGCTCAGATAATATCCCGCTCTGTTGCTCAAAATAATTCAAAACAGAGATTTTACTTTAACCTCATAGGTAAAAACAAATGCAGGGGACATATACAATGTGATTCTATAATAATGCATAATGCTCAAGTTTTTTCAACGCCCGAGGTTTCGGCGCTTCACCAAGATGCCCAATTAATACACGAGGCAGCAATAGGAAGGATAGCATCTGACCAATTGATAAAATTAATGAGCCTCGGTCTTTCGGAAACGGAAGCCGAAGAAACTATTTTAGGGGGTTTTTTGAGATAATAAAACAGGTACCGGTGTTTTTCCCGGTACCTGTTCTATTTCTCATCTATCACTTTATCCTTCTAAGTATTATCCCTTCATGTTTTGATACTTCTTCCTCAATCCTGCCCATATTTATCCGAATTTTGTTTATAGCCGTCAAACAAAGCATCTATTTTAGGCACAATTTCATGATCAATTTTGATATTTACCTTTTTAATTTCATTTTTCATTTCCTTGAATCCTTCTTGCATTTCTTTATTTATATCACCAATTCTTTCATCCAAACTGCCAATTTTTTTATCCAAGTTGCTGTATATCCTAGTCATGAATTCAAATAATTGTTCATTGGTTATGTCCTCAGACATTGCTGTTCCCCCCATATATAACTTGATAGTATTATACCACAACTTCCCAATTGGGACACGCCATATTACAGCACCTTCCTCAAAAAATCCTTTGTTCGTTGATGTTGAGGATTGTCAAAAACCTCTTTTGGTATGCCTTCCTCTACGATTTTACCGTCGTCCATAAACATAAGCCTGGTACCTACTTCTCTGGCAAAACCCATTTCATGGGTGACTACTATCATTGTCATCTCATCCCGCGCCAGTTCCCTCATTACCTCCAGCACTTCCCCCACCATTTCGGGGTCCAATGACGAAGTCGGTTCATCGAACAGCATTACGCCGGGTGACATCGCCAAGGCCCTGACGATGGCTATCCTCTGTTTTTGCCCACCCGATAACTGATTCGGATATGCCTCTGCCTTGTCTTCGAGCCCTACCTGATTTAATAAATCCATAGCTATCTTTTGCGCTTCTTCCCTGGATATTTTTTTAAGTTTGATAGGTGCCAAGGTGATATTTTCTAGAACCGTCATGTGCGGAAATAAATTGAACAGTTGGAATACCATCCCTATATTCTGTCTTAACAGGTCTATATCAGTTCCTTTTTCATTTATTTTCTTGCCTTCAAATATTACTTCCCCGGCCGTAGGTTCTTCCAACAAGTTAAGACATCTCAAAAAGGTACTTTTTCCCGAACCGCTGGGACCAATGACTACCACAACTTCCCCTTTTTTGACATGGGTATCTATCCCCTTCAAAACCTTTAACTTGCCAAAATCCTTTACAAGTCCTTTTACCTCAATCACTTACACTCATCCTCCTTTCAGCTATGCCTAAAAATTTAGACAATGTAAAAGTCAGGATAAAATAAATAGCAGCCGCAATCAACAAGGGCTCCAGCGGTATAAATGTATTGCCCCTAACGGTATTTGCATTATACATGAGTTCGTGTATACCGATTACGGATACTATCGAGGATTCCTTAATAACAACTATAAATTCGTTACCCAAGGCAGGTAAAATATTTTTAAGTGCCTGGGGTATTATAATATATCTCATTGTGGCCTTGTAGGATAAACCCAAGGACCTGGAGGCCTCCGTTTGCCCCTTATCCACAGATTGGATACCGGAACGTATAATCTCCGCTACATAGGCCCCGCTATTTATAGACAGAGCAACAATACCGGCCACAAACTCTTCTCCATATTCCCCCAAAAAAGCAGGGGCAGGGAAATTTATACCTATAGCCGGCAATCCATAGTAAATTATAAATATCTGTACCAGTAGCGGTGTCCCTCTAATAACCTCTATATAGGTTGTTGAAATAAAATTTAATATTTTGTTCCGTGAAATTTTCATCAAAGCCAAAATTACACCCAGGACTACACCCAAGATCACTGTAAAAACTGCAAGCAGCACTGTATTTTTAGCTCCGATTATAAAGAAATTATAATATTTAGGTAGAAAACTGAAATTCATTTTGGCTTTTCCTTTCGCAATAAGTTTAGAATGCTAGGTTTTCAGAAATATACAGATGGAATAAAGCCCCATCTGTATATCGTGTACTGTATTAATCATACATTCACTATTCAACCATTTCTACAGCTTCAATTACAAACTTTTCTATAGAACCGTCTTTTTCCAGTTTATCTATCACCTTATTTGCAAACTCTATCAATTCCTTTTCTCCTGTTTTAGCTGCTACAGCCGAACCGCCTTCTTCATCGATAAGCTCCACAGGCATTAAATGTAAATCATCATTGTTAGCTGCATAGGCCTCTGCTACCGGCATTTCCATAAGCACAGCATCTATTTTTTTATGTTTTACCTCCAGAACTAAATCCGGTATTTTGGCCAATGCTTTTAATCGTAAGTCTTTTATTTCTTCTTGAGCAAGATCTTCCTGTATTGAACCTTTTTGTGCACCTATCCTTTTGCCCGTTAAATCATCTACAGTTTTGTACACGTCTTTATTATCCGCATGGACTAACAGACCCTGCAATGCTTTATAATATATTTTTGAAAACTCCGCATCCCTTCCCGGTTTCGGTGTCATTCCGGCCAGTACAATGTCCACTTTTCCGGCATTCAGTGCTAATAAAAGTCCTTCAAAATCCATATCCTTTATCTCTAATTCTACGCCTAGATCTTCCGCTATTGCTTTTGCAATTTCAATATCGAAACCCACTATGGTGTCTTTACCGTCTATCTCCTTATGAAATTCGTATGGTGGGTAGTCTGCGCTTGTACCCAAAACCAGTTTGCCTGCCTGCTTTATTTCATCTATTCTAGATGATTCCTCTGTACCTGCAGATGGTTGTTCCGTATCTACCGGCAGTTGGTCCCCATTTTCTTCTCCATCTGTTGAAACTTTCTTACCGCAAGCGGTAAATAATAGTGCCATTACTAAAATAAACGATATAATGGCCACTGTTCTTGAAAATTTTTTCACTTTTAATTCCCCCTTGGTTAATAATTACGGTGCGCTGGGGACGATTCCCACTGCACTATAACAGTGCATCGAGAACCGTCCCCAGTGCACCTTCTCCATGTATCCTTTTTAATATTATACATCTATAACTATAAATATGCAATTGTAAATATACAACGCAGGTCTTTGAGCATAGCAAACAAAACGGCAGACCGTGTGAAAATTGTCATCCTGAGCAAAGCGAAGGATCTCAAATGGTCTGAAAACGAGATTCTTCGTTACACTCAGAAATTTGCACGTGTTACCCACACCACGATAAACGAAAGCATTATTGTAAAATATAGATCCTTCGCGGGTCAAGCTAATCCTGTTCGTCTCAGGATGACAAA
>JAAZJW010000127.1 GCA_012800145.1 Clostridiales bacterium
CTTTTGATATACTGATCATTTTTTCCATATATTTCACCTCTGATGTCAGTATATCGAAATTTGTATATGCTGTCTATTAATTTCTATATGTTTGTCTAAAATTATACATATATTCAGCAACTGCTGTTACCTCCTGTTATTCGCCATCTTCCACAGCCGTTTCCTCTTTATCTCTTACTAGATAATCAGTCAGTTTTCTTTGACAGGTCTCCTTTGCATTAAAACCTTTCCATCGGAAAATTCTATCCAACATGTAACCGCCGCTAAAAGTTGAAATTATTGTTCCGATTCCGATAGTCCCGCCAAGTAGGTATCCGACTACCAAAACAATCAGTTCCATACCCGTTTTTATATATTTGACATCCAGACCTGTTGCCTTCACCAGACCGACCATAAGTCCGTCCCTGGGACCTGCCCCTAACTCAAATTTCAAATAACTGTATAATCCGTAGCTTAATATAATATTGCCATAAAATAATACTATTATCCTCAATAGGTAATGTTGAGGTATTAATACAATATTAAATTTAGAAGTTACATCCGCGAAAAACCCGATAAAAAACATATTGAGAATAGTCGCCATCCCGGGATAAATTCTAATAGCTAAAGAAAAAAGTATTATAACAAGCCCGACAATTTGAGTAACTTTTCCAAAATCTATGCCGGTTCTGCTATTTATACCCAGAGCCAGCGTATCCCAAGGCTCCATTCCCAGGTTGGCCACTTTAATCTGTATGGTACCATATCCACAGATTGCAAAGGCCAGGATAAGACCGGGCACTTTTTTAACATCCCCCGTGAATAATTTTTTGTTTAATTTCATAGAAATACCACTCCGTCTTCACATAATCCTAGATTTCCCTGGTCCAATTTTTAGGCAGTACCAATGTGATCGAGGTAAAAATCTCTAATCTGCCCAACAACATTAAAAATGAAAACAATATCTTGCTTGCAGGACTGAATCCACCAAAGTTATTTGCAGGTCCGACAAAACCCAGCCCCGGCCCGATATTGCCCAGGGTAGCAGCCACGGCACTGGATGTGCTGACAATATCCAAACCCTCCAGGGATATTATTATGGTTGATATAACAAATATCATGATATACAAAATAAAAAAACCGTTTATACTCATTATAGTTTCATCTGTGACTTTTTTCCCGCTGTTTTTTATTGAAATAAATGCGCTGGGATGAAAGAGTTTTGCTATATCTCTTTTTATGAGTTTTATTAAAATTAATATTCTGACAACCTTTATTCCTCCCGCTGTGGAGCCGGCACATCCCCCTATGAACATAAGTGTAAACAATATAATTTTACTGAAAGAAGGCCAGGCATCAAAATTTGCAGTAGTATATCCTGTGGTAGTTATTATTGAACTTACCTGAAAAAACGAATCTCTGAGTGAACGAAAAATACCCGCATAAGATGTCATAGCGAGATTAATTGTGATGGCTATAATAGCTATCAAAACTATAGATAGATAAAGTCTCAATTCCTCGTTTTTGAATATGTCTTTCCATCTGCCCTTAAACAGGGAGTAATACAGAGAAAAATTTATGCCCGATAATAACATAAACGTTCCTATTATGATATGGATATACGTACTGTTATAAAAAGCAACACTGTTATTTTTTATACCAAATCCTCCGGTTCCTACAGTGCCGAAGGTATGCAACATTGAATCAAATAAATTCATTCCACCTAGTTTCAACAGCACAACCTGTAACACAGTTATAGAAAAATATGTGGTATATAGAATTTTTGCAGTATCTTTTATTCTGGGCATTATTTTATCGGCGGTGGGGCCGGGGCTCTCCGCCTTAAATATTTGAAAACCACCTATTCCCAACACGGGAAGTAAGGCTATGGTGAAAACTAATATTCCCATTCCGCCTATCCAGTGCGTAAATGAACGCCAGAATAAAATCCCATGGGGAAGACCCTCCACGTTACTCAATATTGACGCCCCCGTGGTCGTAAATCCGGAAACAGTTTCAAAAACCGCATCTACATATGAAGGTATGCTACCGGATAAATAAAAAGGGAGCGCACCAAATAAAGAAGCGAGGATCCAGCCCAGGGCTACTATAGCTAAACCCTCTTTAACGTTAACATTATTTTTAATTGGAGTTTTTTTAGATATTATAAATCCTACAACACCTGTTATTATTACTGTAGTCAGAAACGCCATCCTATCGTGTCCATTGGTATAAAAGGCTATAGCCAGAGCGGGCAACATCAGCGCAGATTCTACCGTAAGAATACTACCTAATACCTTTAACACGATTCCGTAACTCACCGAAAATGCCCCCTTTGTTTGATTTCATAAACATTCTTAGGGTAGGTAAATCCTTAGTCAAACTGAATACTATTATTCTATCTCCTGGATATATAACGGAACTTCCCTTAGGTATAATAACCTCACCGTTGCGGACTATGGATCCTATTATAATACCCTTTGGTAAATTAAGGTCTGCTAAAGGTTTTCCCGTAACCTGTAAATTTTCCCCCACAATGATTTCCGTTACCTCCCCGTCTCCGCCCAGTAATAATGAAACCGATATTACCTTGCCACCCCTGATATATTTCAGTATATTGGAAGCTGTGATGTAAACAGTGTTAAATGCCGCATCTATGTCCAGCTTATCTATAACTTTAATATAGCTCTCCTTGCTGATTTTGGCTACAGCCTTTGATACACCGGCCTGTTTTGCCATTAATGCCATCAACAGATTTTGTTCGTCATATCCTGTCAGTCCAACGAAAGCATCCATGGATTTTAAATTTTCTTCCTCTAATAAATGAATATCTGTTCCGTCACCATGAATTATTAATACATTATCCAGTCTTTCATCTAAAACTTCACAGCGTTCTTTATCTTCTTCTAAAATTGTTACCGAAATATCGGACTGTGCAAGCCGTTTTGCTAAATAAAAACTTACTCTTCCACCTCCCAGTATCATTACCCTTTCTATTCGTTTCCTTGCTATGCCCACTTCCTCTTGAAATTTAGCATCTAACTTTGCTATATTGGCACTTTTGCCGATAACATGTATAATATCATTTTTTACGAGCCTTATTGAACCGTTTGGAATTATAATTTCGCCATCCCTTGATATGGCAGTTATCAAAAAATCATTAAAACCTGAAAGATTCTTAATTTTTTTTCCAACAAAATTTTCATTGTGTCCAATATTAAAATCCAACATTGTTACTCTGCCCTTAGCAAAGTCTCCTATATAAAAGCTGAAGTTTTTTGATAAATACTTTTCTATAACCTTAGCCGTTTCTAACTCAGGATTAATTGTATAATCAATGCCCAATTCAGTTTTTACAAAATCCAGCTGTTCCATATATTCCGGGTTTCTTATTCTGGCTATTGTTTTTTTACATCCAAGTTTCTTGGCTAGCAAACATATAACTGTGTTTGTTTCATCCTCCTTAGTACATGCCACCAGCAGATCACAATTTTTAACGTCCACCTTTTTTAGGGTATCTATGTTTATGCCACTGGCAGCGACAGTCAATA
>JAAZJW010000128.1 GCA_012800145.1 Clostridiales bacterium
TAAATATATGGCCATCGAAATTTTCACCTATTAAGGGGATGAAGAGGCTACCCCTATTCATGGTACGAGTATCGGTGGATATTTCATCAATTATTTCCATGTTGCCTTTGTTAATTATAATACCGTTACATACTCCCGCAATAGTAGCTATGTTTTGTTTAATCATATCAGCCTTTCCTCCTCGGCCACTTGTAAGACTATTTTATAATCATCAAAGGGCAATATCCTATTGCCTATGGTTTGTGTAGCCTCATGACCTTTACCCGCGATAATGATTATATCATTATTAATAGCCATTTTTATAGCGTGTTGTATAGCAATCTTTCTGTCTTCAATCATACTATATTTGTTGGTTACTCTAGTCACACCCTCTTCTATCATTTCCATTATACTCAAAGGTTCTTCTGTTCTTGGATTATCAGAAGTTATAATAGTATAGTCGCTGAGCCTGCCGGATATCTCCCCCATTATAGCTCTTTTAGTTCTATCCCTATCCCCGCCACATCCAAAGACTGTTATTATTCGATTTTTTGCAAACATCCTAGCCGATTTCAGCACATTTTCAAGCGCGTCAGGCGTATGAGCATAATCAATTATTACTATAAAGTCTTCTATTTCCTTAACAACTTCAAACCTCCCGGGTATACTTTCCATACTATTCAATGCTTTGCCTATTTTGTCTGTGGAAATGCCGAGACAGTAACAAATTATCGCCGCCGCCATTACATTATAAACAGTAAACATGCCGGGTATCTTAACGTCAACATGTATGATATCACCTAATATATTAATATTAAAACGTACACCCTTAAGGCTCATATCTATGTTGGTAGCATATATATCCGCCTTTTCCTTGATACCAAATGTCAATAGAGGGGTTTCCAAGTCCTTAATTTGCTCCGCTATAATCTTTCCGTGAGCATCATCAATATTTATAATATTATACAAGATTGTTTTATAAAACAGTTTTTTCTTTGCTTCTCTATAATCCTCCATATTAATATGAAAATCCAAATGTTCCGGACTTAAATTGGTAAATAGCCCTATCCTGTATATACAGTCATCTACCCTTTTCAACTTCAGAGCGTGTGACGAAACTTCCATAACGCATGTATCCAAGGATTGTTGTAACATTTGTGAAAACATCTTTTGTAAATCCAACGATTCCGGGGTAGTCCGTATGGCTTCAACCTCTGCGTCTCCGATCCAGTTAGAGATGGTACCAATGAGGCCAATTTTTCTGCCACAGAATTCAAAAATATTTTTAACCATATATGTAACCGAGGTTTTTCCGTTTGTCCCCGTAATGCCCACCAGCTGTAATTTTTTTGTAGGCTCATTGTAAAAATAGTTTGCAATTGAAGCCATTGTTCCCCTGGCATCCTCGACCCGAATTACAGTCCCTTCATCTGCTATTGTCTCCTTCTCCGAGATAATTGCTACAGCGCCCCTGTCAATTGCTTCCTTTATGTAAAACTGTCCGTCTGTTTTGAATCCCTCTATGCATATAAACAAACTGCCCTCGGTTACAAATGGGGAATAATGTTGAATGTCTTTAATTTCTATGTCTGTGTCCCCTATAACCTTTTCAACCTTAATTTTATTTAAAATATCCTTCAGAAGCATACCTCTCCCCCTACTGTTTCCATTATCAACCCCATGTAAATTTTTAAAAGGCAACTAAAATTAAAGTTTTCTCTCTAATTTTAGTTGCCCATTTTCGTTATCACTATATATTATATATTTATTGTGTCTATTCGGGCTTAAATTCTACACTTATTATTGTACCTAATTCCACCATTTCTCCGGCCTCGGGATGCTGGTCAAATGCCAAGCCACTACCGCTGATTTTTAGCCTCAAACCCAAATTATTTAAGATAATGTTTGTTTCCCTAATAGTTTTACCCTTTAAATCGGGAACTTTTATGGGAGAGGGGATATTCTCATTTGGTTTTGTATATAAAAGTACAATAGATTTTTCCGGAATTTTTGCTCCTGGTTTTGGAAACATATCTACAACCACAGCATCCCCATCCTCACAATATTCCGGCTCTGTATTAAACTGTAAATTTTTATCAACTAATATCTTTGAAGCTTCCTCAACAGTAATATTTCTAACTTCCGGTAACACGACTTCCTTCTTGACAAATTTTTCTTCTTCTGTGTCGGTGTATTTAGGTCTGATATCCAGGTATCTCAACGAATCTTCCAATATATCTTTAGCCATGGGGGCTGCCGTCAAACTTCCATAGGTACTGAAACCCATTGGTTCATCGACAATCGCCAAGACAGCCAACTTAGGATCATCTGCCGGAGCTATACAAACGAACGAAGACACATATAAACCTTGTGCATAACCTCCGCCGCCGACAACTTTTTGCGCGGTACCGGTCTTTCCCCCTACTCTATATCCCGGAATATAAGCA
>JAAZJW010000129.1 GCA_012800145.1 Clostridiales bacterium
GAGCAGGATTAGTTTGACCCGCGAAGGATCTATATTTTACAATAATGCTTTCGTTTATCGTGGTGTGGGTAAAACGTATAAATTCTGAGTGTAGCGGAGAATCTCGTTTTTAGGCCATTTGAGATCCTTCGCTTCGCTCAGGATAACATTTTTCACACAGTCTGCTGTCCCTATGCGCTGTTTTCTTGATTTTTTCCTGCAGTTTTTCAATATTGGTTGCGAAATATGAGTTCTAACAACCCTTCTTCTCACATAAATTAATAATAATGTTAATTAATGTTGGGAAGGGTGAGCACCTTGGAAGAAAAAAGGACAAACGAGTATCGCAATCATAGCATAATGCTGGAAAATAGAGAAAAACTCAATGTTTCGGGTGTCGAACATGTTATAAGCTTTAATAGTGAAACAGTAATATTGGAAACCGTAGCGGGGGTATTAACGATTAAAGGCGGGGAGCTGGATGTAAACAAGCTCAATATAGAAGATGGTAACATATCAATCACCGGTGTTGTGTACTCCCTTAATTATAGCGATAAACACGGCATGGGGGAAAGAAGGTCCGGACTTTTAGGGAAAATGTTTAAATAGTTAAGGTTATTATGTAATCTACAAAAAACCATAGCAACCATGCATGGTTTTTTCATTTTTGCTGTTTGATAAACCATATTTTCAATTTCCGACTTCCAACATACTGGAGGCGGTTTCAATTGTCCGATTTCGGCGTTACATAAATTGGCCCCATATTCAGGCTTAGACATGAAATATCAAATATATTTGTCACCTGACAAGTTATAGCCACATAGTATATAGGTAGAATTTAAAATAACCTTGTTTGGGGTGATTAATTTGTATATATATTCATTATCTCAAGAAACCTACATATTACTCATCACCATTTGTGGGGGAATTCTAATAGGATTTATGTACGATTTATACCGTATATTCAGGGGACTTTTTAAACCTAAGAAAATAGCAACTATGTTGCAGGATTTGGTATTTTGGGTATTTATTTTTATAGTTGCTTTTTATGTGCTTGTATTCAGCAATGAGGGTGCAATACGTTATTATAACTTTTTAGGATTCACAATGGGAGCAGGTTTTTATCATTTTTCATTGAGCGCATTGGCAATAAAAGGCATGTTATTTTTAATCAGATCTATTAAAAATTTTATCCTGGACACCTTTAAAATAATAAAATACCCTCTAAGTGTTACTTTATGTTTAATCACAGGGCCCTATAACTGTTGCAAAAAACAAATAAAACCTTTATACTATAAGGCAAGAAGAATAGGAAGTCTACCTAAAAATATAGTTAGGGATACAGGTAAAGCAATTGGAATATACTTTAAAAAGAAATAGGGGTGTGCCTACATGAGGAAACCCAAAAGAAGGAATTATAGTAAACTTATAATTAGAATGATACTTGTTTTATCCGTGTTTTATGTCCTATTTACCTTTTATGATCGACATAAGGAAATGAAACATTTAAAAACCCGTGAAGAAACCTTGTTGGAAGAAATAAACAAAGCGGAAAGGGATATTCAGTTATTAAGGGATCGAATTGAAAACGGTAATACAGATGAACATATAGAAAAAATCGCAAGGGAACATTTAAAGATGGTAAAGAAGGATGAACTGATTTTTATTGATTTGGGAGACAACCATGAGTAACAATAGTCAAACAATGGTTCAACGATGGTTTAACAATAGCTTAACAATTGTTTTAGGTTGTCATTCTGAGACGTTCAACATAGGTCCGACCCGCGAAGAATCCTTGTTGTCATCCTGAAACGGACAGTATAAGTCTGACCCGTGAAGGATCCGAATAGCAATAGCTAAACAAAGGTTTAGCAATGGCTTAGCAATTGTTTTAGGTTGTCATTCTGAGACGTTCAACATAGGTCCGACCCGCGAAGAATCATGGTTTTAGCAATCGTCCTAAATTGTCATCCTGAGACACACAGTATAAACTTGACCCCCGAAGGATCTCGGTTCTGACAACAACTCAACAACAGTTTCATCGATTTTCACAATGAAATCTATACATAAGAATTATCTTGTGATATAATAGCATTCAAATATACACATATTCTGAAGGAGGATTTAAATTTTATGCCGGTACAGGTGGGAGCTATAGTAGAAGGTACAGTTTCAGGGATCACAAACTTTGGTGCCTTTATTGATTTAGAAAAGGGAAAAACAGGATTAGTCCACATCTCTGAGGTGGCGGATGAGTATGTAAAAAACATCCATGATTACTTAAAAAACAGACAAAAAGTGAAAGTGAAGGTATTATCCGTTGAATCCAACGGCAAAATCAGTTTGTCTATCAGGCAGGCAGCCTTGCCAAAGAAAAAGAGCACAAAACCTGCGGAGGTAGAGTGGATCGACCCTGCAGAAAAACAATCCGATATGTCTTTTGAAGACCAAATAAACCAATTTCTAAAAGACAGTGAAGAGAAAATGGCGGAAATCAAATTAAGGAACAAGGATAATAGACGAGGTAACGGCTATGGCAATAGAAGATAATATGAACAAATCCGGCTAGGGGAAACCCTGGCTTTATTATTTGTGGGTAAGAAACCGGAAATGAAAATAGAGGCAGATCCATGTATCCGCC
>JAAZJW010000130.1 GCA_012800145.1 Clostridiales bacterium
ACATGGCCTTAGAAATCGAAGGATTATATAAAAGTTTCGGAAACAATCTGGTACTAAATGATGTGTCATTTCAAATAAATAGGGGAGAAATAGTCACAGTAATAGGCCCTTCCGGTGCCGGCAAAACTACCTTACTGAGGTGCATAAACGGACTTGAAAAAAGTGACAGAGGTTTAATAAAGATAGACGGATATATTGTGTGCAGTGATAAAAAAGGCAGTGTTCAACATTGCAGTAAAAAGGAATCGAAGGAAGTAAGAAAAAAGGTGGGATATGTGTTTCAAAATTTTAATTTGTTTCCCCACATGTCGGTTATGGAGAATATTATCGAAGCCCCTATTTATGTTATGAAAATGGACAAAAAACAGGCAGAAGAAAAAGCAAAAAGCCTTTTGGAAAGACTAGATCTAAGTGAGAAATTGTTTGCCTATCCCTTCCAGTTGTCAGGTGGCCAGCAGCAGAGGGTTGCCATCGCAAGGGCATGCGCCCTGGATCCTATATTAATGTGTTTTGATGAGCCCACATCTGCCTTAGATCCGGAAATGAGGGGCGGTATTGCCAATATCATAGAAGGCCTGGCAGAGGATAATATGGCGGTTTTGGTAATAACCCATGATATGGCCTTTGCGAAACGAGTTTCACATAGATTATTGTTTATGGAAGACGGTATCTTAACTGCAGAAGGGTACAGGCATAATAACTTTGAGGATATGGATAACGAAAGAATAATGAATTATATTAACGGGTATTGCTAGAAAACAGGAATAAAGGGGTTCCACATTTTTATCATCCTAGACGAAAGGTATAGGTTTGACCGGTTGTGGCCATCCTGAGACGAGCGGGATCAATTTGGCCCGCGAAGGATCTGTTTTCCTATTATATTTAGAATGACATTTTTAGATAATGCAAAATAAATTCGGAGGTGTAAATTTGGGCAGTCCAGACTTGGAACGTATGAAATTGCCACGCTTAAGGGAGATAGCAAAAAATTTAAATATTAAAAACCTATCAAGGTACAGAAAGAAGGAATTAATTGAACTGATAAGGGAAACTACGGCCGACAATGTAAAATTAATCTACGAAAATGGTGATAATATAGAAGACATAAACGAGTACAAAGATAGTAAAGAAGTGGATTTGAAACCACAGGAAAGACAAATAAAGGGTTTGCCTGATCATCTGACCGATGAAATCCCACCAGGGGAAGAGGTAAATATCGCAGCAGGAATATTGGAAATCCACACTGACGGTTATGGATTTTTACGAAGGGAAAATTTTCTTTCCAGCGATAATGACATTTATATATCGCCCTCCCAAATTAGAAGATTCAATATGAGAACCGGTGACAAAATTACCGGCATCACAAGACCACCCAAGAGTGGTGAAAAGTTTAAGGCTCTTCTCTATGTAAAGAATATCAATGGGCTCAGCCCGGATTCTGCTACAAAAAGACCAAATTTTGAAGACCTCACTCCTATTTTTCCAAATGAAAGAATCAATTTAGAAATCAACCCCCAAGGTTTATCCACAAGGTTAATAGATCTCATTGCACCTATCGGCAAAGGACAAAGAGGTTTAATCGTTGCACCGCCTAAGGCGGGGAAAACCACATTACTGAAAGCTATTGCTAACAGTATATCCAAAAATCATCCCGATATTGAAATTATTGTGCTTCTCAT
>JAAZJW010000131.1 GCA_012800145.1 Clostridiales bacterium
CTTCCCTCTTCAATACCGTTAACAATGGTTACGAAATTATCATTGCTCAAGGTAATATCGGCAACCTCTTTTGTTACATCCGTTCCGGAAAGTCCCATGGCAATCCCAATGTTAGCTTCCTTAACAGCAGGAGCATCATTAACTCCATCGCCCGTCATAGCCACAACCTGTCCGCAACTTTTTAGGGCACGAACAATTCTAAGTTTTTGATCGGGTGTAGTTCTGGAGCAAACAACAATATTTCCAACTTGCTTTGTAAATTCTTCGTCGGAAATCTGTTCCAATTCCCTACCGGTAATACTTTTTCCCCGCTCAGAAATGCCCAATTTTGCAGCAATTGCTTCTGCTGTTCTTTGGTGATCTCCTGTAATCATAATAACTTTAATACCGGCAGCATAACATTTTTGAATTGCTTCCCTCACACCCTCCCTCGGGCTGTCTAACATACCAATCAAACCACAAAAGACAAGTTCAGAATCCAAATCCACCTTGTTTAAATCTGTAGAAGGAGGCAGTTTTTTATGGGCAACTGCCAGGACCCTAAGAGCCTTGCCGGCCATGTCGTCATTAACGGCCAAAATCCTGCTGCAAATTTCCGGGTTTAGGGGTTGCTCTTCTGCATCCTCGATTACAGAGGAACAATAATTTATTACTGCATCAGGAGCACCCTTTACATAAACAGCATATCCGCCTTCCGGTTCCTGGCACACTACCGTCATTGTGCGACGTTTGTTATCAAAAGCCACTTCCCGATGACGACGGAATTCGTTTTTAAGATCTTGCCACCATAAACCCGCTTTTGCTGCTGCAGTAAGAAGGGCACCCTCTGTAGGATCCCCTATTATTGTCCATTTCCCCTTGGGACTAAGTCTCAGCTCGGCATTATTGCACAAGGATGCTGCTTTTAGGGTTTCTTCTGCTAACAGATAACTGCTTTCTTGGCCATTTGGTCCCTTATGAGATATTCTGCCCTCCGGTTTATAGCCATCTCCCGTAATTTCAAAAAAGGTATTATCAACATATAGGTTTTTTACAGTCATTTCATTTTTTGTTAAAGTCCCCGTTTTATCCGAACAAATCACGGTGGTGGAACCTAAGGTCTCCACGGCAGGCAAATTTCTTACTATGGCATTCCTTTTTACCATTCTTTGCACCCCGGTGGACAAGGCTACCGTCAACACTGCAGGCAATCCTTCAGGCACAGCACCAACTGCAAGGCTAATACCTGTACGAAGAACTTCCCAGATGGAGCGGCCCCTTAATAAATGAATAATGGCAATTGTGCCCACTGACGCGGCTACCAATTGGGTAATTTTTTTGCCAAGACTATCTAATTGTCTTTGAAGATTTGTCCTTCCACTTTTGACATCGCCCAAAAGTTGGGCAATCCTGCCAAGTTCTGTCTGCATTCCGGTATTCACTACTATTGCCGTCACCTGACCCCCTATAATACCGGTTCCGGTAAAAATCATATTGGATTGATCAGCAATCGGGGTCCGAAGATCGTCTTTTATACAGCTGTCTTTTGCTACCGGGATTGATTCACCTGTTAGACAAGCCTCATTAGTCAACAGATTTGATGCGGCAACTATCTTGGCGTCGGCAGGTACCATATCTCCGGCGCTTAAACGAAGAATATCACCCGGTACTAATTCCCTGCTGGCGATTTTTCTAATTTCTCCCCCCCTTAACACAGTAGTAAGGGGATCAGAGAGTTGCTTTAGTTTATCTAAGGATTTTTCCGCCCGATAGCCCTGGGCGGCCTCTACAACTGCCTGTATTACAACAATTGCGCCGATAACTATCGCATCCGTTGTTTCTCCAACTAATAGGGAGACACCCCCCGCAACCAACAAGAGCTTTGTCATAAAGCCTTTTAAGGATTCCGTAATAATCCTCCAAAAAGGATTTTCCGACTCTCCCCCTAATTCATTAGGACCGAAAACCTTTAATCGCTCCTTTGCAGTATAATGAGACAAGCCTGTTTTCAAGGAACTTTGAGTAAGTTCAAGAACTTTTGAACTATCCAGAACATGCCAGGGCATCGACGGCACGTTGGGGGACACTTGTGTAGTCGCCCCGGGTTGTGTCATGGGGTACCTGTCCACATTTTTATTTTGTAAATGAACAGTATTCCCCGGCGGGGCCTTACCATTAGCGCTGAATACCAACGATATCAAACACCCTAAATCCGTCCTGCGATGGTCAAAATTAATCAAAACCCTTCCTGTAATAGGATTTGCATAGCTCGTCCTAACCCCGGGGAATTGTGAAAGACGATAGACCACTGAATTAGCAAGTCCCTGGTTATTTAACAAACCCGGCACACCCATCCTCAATCGCCCCGGTATCAAGTGAAAATCTACATCATTCGGTGCCCTCATTGTTCCATATTGTCTCCATCATGGAACTGGTTTTCCTGGGTTGGAGATCCCGGATCTATATTTACAAAACCTGTGGTTGTATTCTGTTGATTTTGGCCACTTACAGCAGTTTTGGCCCGGTCAACCATGGACATACCTTCTTCCATGGAACGCACTGCAATAGAACGCATGTTATTTTGAATCATAGGCCAAAGAAAATTAAACAGTATGGTGCTCCCTACTCCGTAGAGAAAACCTTTTCGCTGTCCGCTGTTTATCATGTTTGAAAATCTCCCTGTTATGCCCATGCCTGTAGTAGTTTTTTGATCCAACCCTGCAATCACTTGTTCAAGGGAAAGTCCCTGTCTTTGGCCTTCCCTGGCTAGGGTGCCGGCTATATCTCTTATATTGGGATCACCTGATCTTTGAGCCTCCATTCTACGAAGGGTCTGAAGCTCCTTTTTTATATCTTCCTTCATATTATTAATTGTCCGGTAACGGGCATCTATCATTCGTTGAAGTCTTTGGTCCGATAGAGCCCGGTCTACGCCATGTGCCTGAGCCAAGCGATTGGCTTGTTGCATTTCGGCTTCGGCCAAGATTTCATTTTTAACACTTTCTTTTATAGTCTGATACATTTGGTTCGAGGCATAGGGATCATAATTATCCCTATGCCATTGAACCATATGATCTGAATTGTTCGGGTGATTAACAGGGTGGGGTACATTAGTGCTTCCCCCCTCCCCTAATTCTGCCAACACCTCCCGCTTTACATCCTGGATTAAAGCCCCTTCATTTGAGTACAATAGAATTCCTCCTTTGTCATAAATCATCTATAGTTATGTAAATTCATCTCAGCCATAACGCTGTTTTTTACTGCCTGAATTAAATTTCGATCAAGCCCGCCATGGTGTTGTTCCGACATTTCCTCTTGTTCCGACTCATGGGGTTCCTCTTGGCTTCCCCTTCCATCCCTCATTTGTATCATTGTTCCTCCTTCGAAGGAACCGGTCTGTCCCCTACTAAAATCATGGGAACCACTATAAATATGTGACTGTTGCCGCCCACCTTGAATACTTGCCAGAACCTCTTTTTTAACTGCTTCAACTAAATCTCTGTTTGAAAAAGCCGATTGGCTGTGGTGACTTTGGCCCAGTTCCATAAGTACCTCCCTTTTAATGCCATCAATAAAATTTTGTTCCTGAAACCTGCTTTGGTTTAACTCCGCAAGCACTTCCCTTTTAACATCTTCAGCAAGGGCTTGTTTTGTGTACGGATTTTTCATTAAAAAAGCCTCCTCCATTTAAAAGTTATATTATCTATGCTTATTATGGTAAATCCAAAAGATTTTATACTATTTATCTACAACCAAAAATATTATTACTTTTTATAGCAGATATGAATAATTTTCTAGGCTAAGGTAGATTACTAAATAGAAGGATTCGACTAAAAAAATGTTTATGAAAACATGGACTATAAGAAAGGATGAAGCATCTTGTATTATAATAAACCCCCTGAAAATGATATTGCTGTTTTTACACGAATTATCAAGGACGAAATTAAAAATGAAATAATAAATGAACTCCGTACCAATCAAAAATATGATCAGATACTCGATGTTTACCAGGAAGAAACTGAAATTGAACCAAAACAGGAAGGCCCCCAACAAGAAGGAAGTCCTTATATCAAAAATACAACAGGCACCCTTTTAGAGGGGACGTATGCAACACACCATCCTAACCAAATAATCAGAAACCGCAATGGGGGGGCTATACGGGAATGGATTGACGTACCTACAAGGGACCAGGGAAATGGGATTTTGTATGGAATCGGGACAGTTGCACTCCTGGGAATACTTTTGCCCAATTTTAGACAAAGAATTCTGAATGTGGTCGGAAACACCACATCTGAGGGAACAAAGTTAATTGAAAGGGCCCGCTTTTTAATAGCAAGGGCTAAGGAGGACATAGAAGACCTTATTGCTGAAGCAAGTTTCAGCAATTCAACAAGAAAATCGCGGTGATAACACCGAAAAAAGCATGACTATTTTTAGTTAGGACTTCCACAATGCCCCATAAAATTTAAGATCTAGGAATGGAGGAAAAAATGAAAAGGGAGGAGTATTTTTTAGGAACCGATATTAAAACAGGAGGAATGGGATCGATAAGAAAAAGGAGGTTTTTATATTGTCTGCACTGAGACGTTCTATTGAATCTTTTATTCTTGCACTCGTTCTTCTACGCCTTACCGGACGTAAATCTATTTCACAATTAAACTATTTTGATTTCCTGACGGTGAACATGATGGGTGGCTTGTTTTCAAGTTATATCACCGACTCGGAACAAGGTCCGGATATTCTTCTGGCACCCATGGCGATCATCGCCCTGGATTTACTGGCTGATAGGACCGCAATCAAAAGCCGCTCGGCCCGTAAACTGCTTGAAGGTAAACCGGTTGTCTTTATTAAGAACGGTAAGATAATAGAAAAAAACATCACAAAAATGCATTATAATATTTCTGAGGTGCTGGCGGCCCTGAGGAACCAAGGTATTTACAATCTGAGTGAGGTAGAGTTCGCTGTGTTGGAAATCGATGGCAAAATAAGTGTGCTTAAAAAATCTCAACACAGGCCCCTGACGCCTAGGGACATTAATGTTCCAACTCAATACGAAGGCCTTTCTTCCATCGTCATCAGTGACGGAAAGATACTGTCGAAAAATTTACAAAATAATAATCTTAGCCACGATTGGTTGAAAGATAAACTAAAAGAGCAAGGGATAAACGATATATCCCGCGTATTCCTGGCTTCATTAGCCACAGATGGGTCGCTATATGTAGATTTAAAAGACAGTTCAACTGACAATACCGCACCCATACCTCTGGCATAATCATTTTAAATCTCCGGAAAAACGGTAAAAAAGGAAGCAGCAACCCTGTCCTTATGCTTTGGGTTAGGAACCGCTCCCAATAAATTATTATATTTATTTAGATCAAACTCATTAGATCACGATATTCTACATTTAGAGACTTTGCCACATTCATATTTGTACATATGCCGTTATAGTAATTTACACCTGTAGCGATAACCTTATTTTTCTTTGCTGCTTCCTTAAGCCCTAAATTAGCTATCTGCAAACCATAACCCAAGGTAGCGTTAGTGAGTGCTACTGTGGATGTCCTGGGAACTGCACCGGGCATATTGCCGACACAGTAATGAACAACATCTTCCTCTATGAAAACAGGATCATCATGGCAAGTTATTTTTGAGGTTTCACAACAACCCCCTTGGTCAATAGATACATCAACAATAACTGCACCACTTTTCATAAGTTTCAGGTGTTCACGTCGTATAACCTTTGGAGTGGCACTGCCGGGAACAAGCACCGTACCAACCACAAGATCGGCTTTCGATACAGCCCTACGGATATTACGTTCTGAAGCATAAAGTGTAGTGACACCTGTTCCGAAAATGTCATCAAGATATTGGAGCCTGGCAAGATTAATATCAAGCACGGTAACTTGTGCACCCATACCGATGGAGGCTTTAGCTGCGTATGTGCCGGCAATTCCGCCACCTACAATAACAACCTCCCCGCGTTCAACGCCAGGGACACCACCCAACAAGATACCACGGCCGCCATAGGAACTTTCAATATATTTTGCACCTTCCTGAATAGACAAACGTCCCGCAATTTCGGACATCGGACGCAAACAGGGCAAACCACCGTTATCGACCATGGTTTCATAAGCAATTGCATTCGTTCTCGATTCCGCCAATGCCCTAGCCTGTTGCCTATCCGCTGCTAAGTGGAGATATGCATAAAGGATAAGCCCGGGGCGTAAAAATTTATATTCTTCCGGTAGGGGTTCTTTCACCTTTACCATCATATCGACAGAAGCATATATCTCTTCTATAGTGGGCAGTATTTTAGCCCCTGCCTCAACATAATCCGCATCGGGAAAACCGGCACCTTCCCCTGCACCGGTTTCAATATAAACGGAATGCCCCGCAGCAATATATGCAGCAGCATTATCCGGGGTTATGCCAACTCTGTACTCGTGTTGTTTTCTCTCTTTTATAGTACCTATAATCATAATTTCTTCCCCCTTTTCCTGTATAATTATTTACACAAATTATTCCCGGTTTTATCGCTAGGGTCTATTATAGCATATTTTGTGCAATCCTAATTTATTAATAATAAAGCAAGGATCTGCCCTAAAAATTCGGACAGCGCCCTGCTCTTTAGTTAAATTCGGACGGCACCCTGTTTTATAATTAAATTCTGTAGAATTATTTCATGGATTTTTGGGACAATTTAATATACATATCTTTTATTGATTTAAAATCTTCCCAGGCATCCCTTTTTTTATTGCTATCTCGCAGAAGCGCCGCCGGATGATAAGTTGCCATTATATTGAATTTACCCCTTTTATACCAGATGCCTCTATTTTGGGTAATTTTAAAATCTTCCTGTATTATATTTTTTGCCGCAACAGCACCTAAACATATTATAATATCCGGGTCTACTATTTTTACCTGCCATCTTAAAAAGTCAATACACTTTTCACTTTCTTCTGTTAGAGGATTTCTGTTGTTTGGGGGTCTGCATTTAACTATGTTAGTTATGTATACATCTGCTCTCGTTAAATTAATAGCTGCCAACATTTTATCAAATAGCATCCCCGCTTTCCCTACAAAGGGCCTGCCCTGTTTGTCCTCGTGATATCCGGGACCTTCCCCGATAAACATAATAATATTTTCATTGCTTCCCTCGCCGAATACCGCATTGGTTCTGGTTTTTGATAAAGGACATCTGTTACACCTTTGCACAATTGCTTCTAACTCGTTTAGATTATACACGTCTAATCCTCCGTTTATAAGACACTGATAATATTTACTGAATATAATTGTTTCTAATCCGGCAATACAGGGAACGCTTCCGGCCGAGATTTAGTTTCTGTTATAAAGATAACATCTATTATAAATATTATATAATAGATGTTATCCACAAACAATACTGCGATTGAATTAACAGGGGACATTCAGGCTGGAATTAACACGAAGACGAAATTAACAGTAGAACCATCCCCCGGTTAATTCCCGCGTTAATTTATTGAAATTTGAACCTGAATACAACACCTTTTTCACTATTTTCGGCTTCATAGGTAAACCCATGCATTTCCAAAATTGTACGTACAATGGCTAACCCCAAGCCCGTACCTGTAGAATAATTTCGTGCTGTGTCACCTTTCTCAAAAGGCAACCATATTCTCTCGATCTTATCTTCGGGTATATGACTGCCGCTGTTGTATACCTCTAACATATCATCTGATATTCTTATACTGATATTTCCCTCCACAGGTGTATTGTCATATGCCGTTGTCCACCTAGAAACCTTGCAGTCCTAACGAATATCCTGAAAGGTCCCCTATTTCTTTAAGTTGCGGGTCGGCATATATATTCCTCAATTTCTTTTATTTCCTCCTCACTAAACCAATCCTCCGGTTTTATATAACCATATCCTACATGGTATCCATTTTCATCCTTATATTTTGTATAACTGCATCTCCAGTAATTATCGGTATTAAAAAGAAGTTCATGACCGCCGGTGAATACCACTACCTCGGAATCCATAAGGGTAAAAAATCCACTATAAAATGTTCCTCCCAATAGTAATCCCTTAATTGGCCGCTTGCAACAAAAAAGGAGGGCTGACCCCGATTGGCCGTCAGACTGTGTGAAAAATGTCATCCTGAGCGAAGCGAAGGATCCCAAATGGCCTAAAAACGAGATTCTTCGTTACACTCAGAATTTGCATATGTTACCCATGTTACGATAAACGAAGGCATTATTTTAAAATACAGATCCTTCGCGGGTCAAACTAATCCTGCTCGTCTCAGGATGACAAAAATGTGGGGCCTTCATAGCAATGACAAAAAGCGAGAGAAGCGCTTTTTCACACAGTCTGCCGTTCCTCCTTGTCTGGTATTTGTTTACATAATGGAACAAAACTCCTGTTCCCTTGTCCCCTTTTATCAACTAACGGGGATGGCGCAATGATGCCTGGGCGGCGGCCAATTTTGCAATAGGAACCCGAAAAGGTGAACATGAAACATAGTCCAGACCCAATAGATGGCAAAACTCTATTGAATTCGGCTCCCCTCCATGTTCCCCACAAATGCCCAGCTGAATGTCCGGTCTTGCCGTTTTCCCTAGTTCCACAGCAGTCTGCATGAGCCGGCCTACACCCTCCCTGTCTATTCTCTGGAAAGGATCCTTTTCGAACACACTTTTATCTATATACTCCCTAATAAATTTACCTGCATCATCCCTTGAAAAACCGAATGTCATTTGGGTCAGATCATTGGTTCCAAAAGAGAAAAAATCTGCCTTTTCTGCAATTTTATCAGCAGTAATACAAGCTCTTGGTATTTCTATCATCGTTCCCACCAAATATGGAATACTTATATTATTTTCCTCGAATACCATGGCCGCAATATCCGTTATTATTTCTTTTACATATTCGAGTTCTTTAACTTCCCCGACCAACGGTACCATTATCTCCGGAACTATCTCAAGCCCCGTTGATTGGTGAACATCGATGGCAGCTTCTAATATTGCTCTTGTTTGCATGGCATATATCTCCGGATAGGTAACAGCCAAACGGCAACCCCTATGTCCTAACATGGGGTTTACCTCTTGTAAATCATTTATTACATCTGTAAGCCTTTCCTTGGACACTCCCATCTCTTCGGCTAATTGTATTATATCTTCTTCCCTACTGGGTAAAAATTCATGTAATGGTGGATCTAATAGTCTTATGGTGACGGGTAATTCCTTCATTTCTTTAAATATATCCATGAAATCTTCTTTTTGCACGGGCAACAGTTTGGCCAACGCCTTTTCCCTATCCTCTGATGTAGTTGACAATATCATCCGCCTAACGGTAAATATCCTGGATTGTTCAAAAAACATATGCTCTGTTCTACAAAGACCTATACCTTCTGCTCCAAATTTTAATGCCTGCTCGGCGTCTTTGTATGTATCTGCATTTGTTCTGATTTTTAATTTTCTGAATTCATCTGCCCATTCCATTAAAACCGCGAAATTCCCCGAAAATTCCGGGGTTTGAGTCTTAATTTCACCTTCATATACGATACCCTCATTACCGTTTAAAGATATATATTCACCTTCATTGAATTTTTTGTCTCTAACTTTCATAACCTTATTTATGTTATCAATGCGAATCTCGCCTGCTCCCGCTACACAGCATTTGCCCATGCCCCTTGCTACCACAGCCGCATGTGATGTCATTCCCCCTTTAGCCGTAAGTATACCTTCTGCCGCTACCATTCCTCCTATATCTTCGGGGGAGGTTTCCACACGGACCAAAATTGCTTTTTCGCCCGCTTCTTTTGCCTTTATCACATCCTCCGGTGTAAAATAGATTCTACCCGTAGCAGCTCCTGAGGAGGCCGGCAGCCCCTTTGTAATAACGGTAGCTTTCTTAAGTGCGGTTTCTTCAAATGTAGGATGTAAAAATTGGTCTAATTGTAAGGGTTCTATCCTGAGTATAGCTTCCTCTTTGGTGATTAAACCTTCCCCTACCATATCTACCGCTATATTAACAGCCGCCATAGCTGTCCTTTTACCCGTTCTTGTCTGCAATATATAAAGTTTTTCGTTTTCAATCGTAAATTCAATATCCTGCATTTCCTTATAATGTTTTTCCAGCAGCTCTGTAACGTTTACAAATTCCTTGTACACCTCCGGCATCTTATCCTTCAGTGCCTCTATTTGCTCAGGTGTACGAATCCCGGCTACCACATCTTCGCCCTGTGCGTTTAACAAAAATTCACCGAATAATTTTCTCTCACCTGTGGAAGGATTCCTTGTAAAGGCTACACCCGTTCCACATTTCTCCCCCATATTGCCAAAAACCATGGACTGAATATTTACGGCTGTCCCCAGATCGTCCGGTATATCATGTAATTTTCTATATATTTTAGCTCTCTGATTGTCCCACGATTCAAACACAGCCTCTATGGCTATAAGTAGCTGTTCTTCTGCGTCCTGGGGGAAATTTCTCCCCGATTCTTTTTTAACAACCTTTTTAAATTCTTCGGTTATGTCTTTTAAATCCTCTGCAGTTAATTCTGTGTCATCTTTAATATTTTTATCGTTTTTTCTTTTCTCGAGAATAGTATCGAATTTATATTTTTCTATATTAAGAGCCACATCCCCAAACATTTGAATAAATCTCCTGTAGCTGTCATATGCAAAACGTTCATTGTTAAAAGCCTTAGCAATGCCCCTGACAGATTCATCATTTAATCCAAGGTTTAATATGGTGTCCATCATGCCGGGCATAGAAACTACAGCCCCTGATCTGACAGAAATTAACAGAGGATCTGTCTTGCTGCCAAACTTTTTGTTCATGGTAGCTTCCAGAGCCCTCAGTTCTTTTAGTACTTCTTCTTTCAATTCAGGCCATAATTGACCGTCATTTTCATAATATTGATTACACGCCTCTGTTGTTATAGTAAACCCCGGTGGAACGGGAAGCCCTACTTTAGTCATTTCTGATAGGTTTGCACCTTTTCCTCCCAGTAAGGACTTCATTTCCAGGTTCCCCTCCTGGAAAGAATAAACTAGTTTCTTCATAACAACACCTCCAATTTTTTATGGTCATATAAATATGGCATTTATTACATGCTATTAGAAAATTTATACCCCATATTTTTGAATATTCCCAAAATGATACTTGCACTTTCCTCAACAGCTCTCGATGAAACATTAATAACAGGACAATCTAATTTTTTCATAATTCCTTCGGCATAGTCCAGTTCTTCTAAAATTCTTTGCATACTTGCATAACTTGCTTCGTTTTTTAACCCTAAGGCTTTGAGCCTCTCTTTGCGTATTTCAATCAATTTTATTGGATCTGTAGTTAGTCCTATAATTTTTTTCGGCTCAATTTCATATAGTTCTTTCGGGGGTAAGACTTCCGGTACAAGTGGAATGTTGGCGACCCTTAAATTTTTATGTGCCAAATACATACTAAGAGGAGTTTTGGATGTTCTTGAAATTCCGATTAACACTATATCAGCACGATTTAATCCCCTTGGGTCCCTACCATCA
>JAAZJW010000009.1 GCA_012800145.1 Clostridiales bacterium
CATCTGCCCTAGGCATTTTATATAGTTTTGTTGCCTCCTCCAGGGAGGTTATTTGCTTACCTTTAACAATAAGTCTATCAAAATGTATATAAATACTCCCATCAACACCTAATTTTGTAGTCTTTAACCCTTCTTCATTATCCTCTTGTTCTAAGTACCTTATATCATCACTTTTTTTATCATTTGAAGAATAGGCTATAGGCGTAACATATCCCGGGACAGTATCTGTTTCGCTGTATCCTATATTGGGGAAGGAAAAAAATATACTTAATACAACGGTTAAAACCACTGCTAATGAAACTGTTTTTTTGTATAATCCAAATTTTATAATCATAATTATGTCCCCCTAATTATCAAAATAGGATCATATGCTCCTGAATGCTTCTGAAAGACTATATTTTTCTATATATATATCGGCAAAATCTTCTACTTTATTTATAAAATATACAAATTGTAATATATTCTTAACATTTGGATTGTTTGCTGAAAACTGAAGGATCCCCAAAGGTTTCTGAAACCTTCAAGGATCCTTTTAACATTGTCCGGAAAACATCCGGATTGTTAGAACCATTACTTAAATGATATCAAACCTTCCGTGAAAAAATAGATAAATAACAAAAAAATTAGGAATAGGCCATTATCACTATTTGTTCTGTGCAATAATTTCTTCTGCTTTTTCATGCATATTTGGATAAAGATTCACAGGAACAAACTTTGCTCCCAGCTCTTCACTAACTATGTATCGAGCACATTTTTCTTTGTTCCCTAAACAATATCGGTTTTTATACATTTTACCTAAACCACTCTCTATATCCATTTTGTCATTGTAAAATGGACAAGTCTGCAATTTTTCACATTTCATAACTGAAGTCCCCCTTAAAAATCATTTCATTTCATATATTATACCCTATTTTAGATAGTTCTCACATTAAAACAGAAAACAACATCCCCGAAATAAGCTGAAAAACCTTTTTTATTGCCTTCGCCCACCTAAGCCTTCAAATAAAGCATCAACAACACATTTGGCATCAATATCGCTATGTTCTTTATTCTTGGAAAAATACCTCATAAAATTACTGCTGGCAATAACACCCAATATCATAAGGGCAGCCTTCTCCTTATCCACATCAGCCCTAATCTCCCCTATTTTCATTCCTTCTGCAATAATTTCAGAGAGAAAATCAATCATAATCTTATGTGACCGTATAATATACGGTTTAATTTCATCTGAAATATTTTTGAATTGAAAAAAAGTTTGTTCTATAGTATCGACGTGTAGATCAATAAAATCCCAATGATAATTTAACAAAGCCGTAAATTTATTTTTCGCACCGCTTTTTCCTAAGGTGGCTTTTTTGGCTTCTTCTATATATGTTTTAAATGCATGCCTTAGCATCTGCTGGAATATTTCCTTCTTGCTACTGAAGTACTCATACACGGTGGCTTTCCCAATGCCTGCTTTTTCTGCAATTTTCTCCACTTTGCCTTTATGGTAACCATACTCCCCAAACACCTTGATTGCAGCTTCGATAATTTCAATTCGCCTCTGTTCTTTTAACGACTTCATTTTTTCACCTCGTTTTTTATACACTTTTAAGTACTCTGCATTTCTTTCTTAAATTTCGATTTTAGGGAGTCTGAAATATCGTCAAACACCGTATACAGCACCGGAACAAATACCAGGGTTAAAATTGTAGATAAAGTTAATCCGCCTATAACCACTATAGCCATCGGCGCTTGCAGTTCCGACCCCTCACCAATCCCAAGGGCCAGTGGCACAAGTCCTAAGATAGTAGTCAACGTAGTCATTAAAATCGGTCTTAACCTGATCGG
>JAAZJW010000132.1 GCA_012800145.1 Clostridiales bacterium
ATTTTCGTAATCCGTTACGTTTTCTCCCGCAAATCTGGCAGAATGTATTCCAGGTTGGTTGTCCAGTATATCTACTTCCAGACCCGAGTCGTCTGCAATCGTCAGCCTTCCTGTCTTTTCCATGACCGCTTTTGCCTTGATTAGAGCGTTTTCCTTAAATGTTTTGCCGTCTTCTATAATTTCCAGACCCTCTAATCCAACATCTTTTATTGATAGGATCTCCAGATGAAAATCTTTCAAAATATCTCCTATTTCTTTCAGTTTATGTTCGTTTTCTGTTGCAATCACGGCTTGTCCAAGATTTTTGTTTGTCGTCTTGTTTTTCAAGATTATCCTCCTCCGGCACTCTTACCTTCGGTTTCTGGCCCCTACACAACCCTTTAGCAATATGCAGGCGACCAAAGGTCGCCCCTACTTCCTGGAAGTCAGATATCAGTTTGCCGGTGTGCCGGATTTTTTATAACTCAGGCGCCCTGGCCCCCGATTTCTGACCTCTAGTAGGCAGACACATGGGTCTGCCACTATAACATCAACTGGTATGCAGGCGACCAAAGGTCGCCCCTACATTATTTCATTGTTAATATGCAGGTGATCAAGGACCACCCCTACAACCTGCCGACTGACCCCTGACCACTAACCCCTGACCGCCGGATATCAATGTATATTCAAATATGTCGGTAGATTTAAACTCACTTCAGGATTCAATTCTATTTCTTTACCCAGAGATAAAATACGGACCTGGGAGATTGACGGTTCTACTTCCCTTAGGGTAAAACCCAGTTCATATATCATTGATTGCTGGTATGATTTGTTGGCGGGCATGTTATTGATTTCTTCACTAAAATCAATATACGCAACCCCATCTTTTACATATACGTTGTTCAACACCACACCTGCCGGCAATTCACTGTAAAGCCCGGTGCTTTCGGGAGCACCCTCAAGCAACGATACTAAAACGCTTTTTATATCGGCCTTTAGTGCATTAGCCCCCTTTGTTATCGGAACGAAAAATGAGTCCTTCCCGTTGGTTGTGCCTTTATAATATACCACAACGGGTATTTCCTCCTCCTGCAGTCTCACGCTCAAATTTATATTCTCTCTCTGTAAGGGTTCCTTAATTTTTGTTCCATGGGGAAGTTTTTTCATTTTTTTCCCTTCCACCAGCAATTGAACCCTGTCTATGGCCTCGAATTCTGTCAATGTATACACAATGGATTGAACAATAGCTCTTTCATCGATTGCAGTTTCATAAGACAGTATATTTTCATTAAAATCCACCTGTGCCAATCCCTCGTTTATGGACATAGCCATTACCTTTGTCCCGGCAGGCAAAACCGGCAGCAACCCCACCATCGCCAAATCATCCCTGAGGCTCGGCTCATCTATTAACAGTTTTATAGCTGTTTTCCCGATTCCCTCTTCCCTGGGTATCCTTCTCATAACGGGAATAACAAACCCCTTTTCATCCCTATAATAAAGGAGTGTTTCCCTCAGGTCCTCCTCCTCCAACAATCCCGTGTCTATCATCAAACTGACATCCTTGTCCTCTTCCTTCCTAAAACCCCCACATCCGGTCAACATAATTAACAAAAATACTATAAGTAAAATAATAAACTGTCGTAAAAATTTCATATACACCATCCCCCAATCATATAATTTCACTGTACCTCTACTAAAGGTTCCATATATGAATTATATTATGGGGACCTGTTTACTATTCATTATTTCTTTATACTCGAGAAATATCCCCCGCGAATGGCTCTTGCATCTGTTACTGTAACAAAAGCTTTTTTATCATGATCATCTATAATGCCATATAACTTAGACAAATTTTTCCTCTGGAGAGTTACATTTAAAAGATGTCTCACGCCTTCCCTGCCACAACCCTCCACCACGGTTACGCCAAAACCGTTATTTCTCAATTTTTCGACCAACCTTTCAACGCCGTTTTCCGATATTACCTGCACGATAATGCTTCCTAAGGCCATTTTCTCTTCTAGGAATATGCCCACATAATTACCGGTAGCAAAACCGAGAGCATATGCAAGAATATTCAACGGATTTTTTACTGCACTGAGCACCTTGCCTACAGCTAATATGTAAATGCCTGCCTCCACAAATCCTATACATGCAGCGATTATACGTTTCCCCCGTATCACCATAATCATTCGAATGGTTGCCAAACTCACATCGGTAAGTCTTGCTAAAAAAATTAACAGATAACCTAAAATAGCCCCCAATTTTATCCTCCTAAAAACCTATTTTGTAATAATTATAGTATATATTTATGTATATTTATAGGGAAGATGACACAGAAGGACGGTTCTTTTGTGTCGTTGGGAAACACGATACAAAAGAACCGTCAGACTGTGTGAAAAATGTCATCCTGAGCGAAGCGAAGGATCTCAAATGGCCTA
>JAAZJW010000133.1 GCA_012800145.1 Clostridiales bacterium
ATGAACCATCTGAGGAACTTATTAAAGATTTGCAGAATCATGTTAAAAAGACAACAGCACCCTATAAATATCCAAGGGTAATAGAATTTGTAGACGAATTACCTAAAACCGTTAACGGTAAAATACGACGAGTGGAAATCAGGGAGAGAGATTTGAAAAAGGGATAACAGTACGGCAAAAAGATAAAAGGAGACTTACCCAAATTGTCTTATAAGGCATGTAGGGACGACTTTCGGCCGTCTGCCCACTAATAATACAATATTGTATATTTCCAAATGGGTGCACACATGGGTTCACCCATACATAGCGATTGAGACAGGGTAGTAGGGTGCCAAGGGGGGTGCCAAGGGGACGTTTCATTTGTCACCAAACGAAAAAACAGTATATTTAAAAGGGGTGACGAAATTGGCAAGATTACCAAGAAAAAAGAGTAGAACCGGTGTTTATCACGTTATGTTGAGGGGAATTGATAAAAGAAATATTTTTTTACATGATAAGGATAAAGAGAAATTTTTGTACTATCTCTTTAAAGCAAAGGAACTTGGTGGATTTGAGCTGTATGGATATTGTTTGATGGACAATCATGTCCATATACTCCTGAAGGAAGGCGAAGAATTAGGTAAAAGCATTAAAAGGATAACGGTGGGCTATGTGCAGTGGCATAATAGAAAATACGGAAGAACAGGACATCTTTTTCAGAACAGATATAAAAGTGAAGCAGTTGAAAACGACAGGTATCTTATTGCAGTGGCTAGATACATCCATCAAAACCCCGTTAAGGCTAAAATGGTTGAGAAAGTTGAAAAATACAAATGGAGTAGTTATAAGGACTATATTTTCAGCTATAATAATGAAAGCACTGAAACAGATACTGAATTTATAATGGGTTATTTTGGTGCGCAAGAGGACTTTCAGGATTATATGAAAAAACCGAATGATGATGAATTTCTGGAATACGAGACAAACAGGAATTATACAGAAGAACAACTCAAAAACATTGTTGGTAGCAAGATGGGCCCGGAGGACATAGCAAAATTGCCCAAGGAGGAGCGGGATAGAATTATTCATGATGTTTATGAATTAACGGGAGCAAGCATAAGACAGTTAAGTAGGGTTACGGGAATTGGGAGGGGTATTATACAAAGAGCGGTGAAGGATGCGCCGAATAAAATACCCCTTTAATAAATGGTTCTCTGACATGGGATAAAGAATGCGGAATGTGTCGGACGAAACATCCCCATGACACAATAAATGGTTCCCTGACATGGGATAAAGAATGCGGAATGTGTCGGACGAAACGTCCCCATGACACACCTGGGATAAAGAATGTGGAATGTGTCGGACGAAACGTCCCCATGACACATGACACATGACACACCCATGACACACATGTTTTTCACACAGTCTGACATTCCCATGGCACATTTACAAATTCAATTTTGAACGTATTTTTTTAACCTCATCCATAAACGCCTTTGTGCGGTCAAAATCCACAGGGTTTTTCCAATTGTTATCTTTTTTGAACCAACTGCCAACAATTGCACCATCGGCAACACTTAACAAACTATTGGCGTTGTCCAATGTTACACCGCTTCCAAGCAAAATCGGTAACGATACTGTTTTTTTGCAATCGTGAACCTTTGCTTCATCAGGCGCTGTTCCTGTTTCGAATCCCGTGATTACCAGAGCGTCTGCTCCCTGTTCCTGTGCATCAACTGCTAGTTCGCTGACCCGTCTGTCGGAAACAATAAAGTGACTGCCATGTTTTACGTTAACGTCGCATAGAAAATAAACATCATTTGCATCAAGAAATTTTCTATAGCGCGCCAAGGATCCCCCAATCCCTTCTGTCAAACCTGCATATGATATGTAAGCGCTGATAAATTCAAAGACCCTAATCCAACGTGCGCCTGCAGCCACCGCAGTGGCCATTGCGGCATGTCCCCCATTCAAGTGACAATTAATCCCCACAGGGATGGAAACGGATTGGTTGACGGCTAAGGTTGCAGCTGTTAAAGCTGCGCAAGTTTCATATCCGACATCTTGTCCCTTGATGTATGGATAATCCCATATGTTTTCCACTTGTACGCCATCTACTCCCGCCTTTTCCAAAATAGTGGCTTCCTGCACTGCCAATTCAATCATTTTTTGCATAGGCATATTTGTTTTATCATATAGGGGTGATCCCGGTAGCGGGCGCAGATGTACCATTCCGATAATCGGTTTTTCATTACTGAAAATTTTTGTTAAACAATTTTTCAATGCGTATCATCCTTTCATGCTAAAAATCACATCAGATTGTTACGATCCCTTTCTATCATCTGTTTTTTTATCGAACCTGACAACCCAGGCATCTTCTATGTAATCCTCAACGATTTTTCTTGATAAGTTAAACCAACTACTGCAATTGTCCAATATAATGGAATCCCCTGTTACAACCCTTTCCATATCGGAAAGAATAGGGTCAGGATTTCGCACCAGTTCTACCTCTGTAGGTATATTCCATGTTTTCGAATGTTCTAAAATCCTATTCCTCAGTCTTCCCGAATTCGAAACCGGTTCATCTAAAAAGAATTTAACCTGTGGGACATTAAATTTATTTAAAGCCATACCAATAAGGCTCAAAGCCCTTTCAGTTTTATCGATAAGCCTGTATGTACCTCTCAGTCCGGCCAGATCCCTCAAAACACCGTCTTTCCCCAGTATAAGAATACTGCCTGATAGCGCAACCTCAAGGGTTATTATAATATTAAATCCATCTATAAACATACACCCATGTTTAGCTTTTTTTAGAGGGAGTAATTTAGACTTCCTTTTTTTATATTGCATTTTCGTTGCCGTTGCCCTTTTAAGTGCCAATCTTTGCCGCGAAGACAACAGATAATGATCGCCAACAAAATTTATGACGGTGCCAATTTTGTAATTCCTGTCTAAAAGCCATTGGATTTCTTCCTGGGCAATTCCTAGATTTATAATGGATTCGTTGGAAAAAAACCTCTCATCCTTAGGATCAAAGCCCCTTCTTGTATTATTGGAAGCCACAAAAAATTCCTCCTATGTTTGTGCCCTTATAAATTAGTATATATCATTTTGAACAATATATATGGATTAGAAATTTTAGGACAGAGAATAATAATTTTTAGCCAGATGAATTCTACTATCAAAATCCCTGTATTTCTTAGCTGCTTCTTGCTGTGCCTTTTCCCTAATAAAATTAATTTCTTCTGAATTTTCTTTTACTAATGCAATTATTTCGGTGTCCAATTTTGAATCTTGTCCCATTTTTTCGATAATCCCCATTGCCTCAGCATATTCCATTCCTTTTCTGTAGGGCCTATCTTCAGTAGTTGCTGTAAGTACATCTGCTATAGCCATAATTTTAGAACCTTCTTCTAAATCCCCACCCTCTAATTGAAATGGGTATCCACTGCCATCTATGCGTTCATGGTGAAAGGAACCATACCTGTTGATTTCCTCCAGGCCCTCAATTTTATTTAAAAGGCGGTAACCATGATAAGCATGGGACCTCATAATTTTATATTCCCCCGTCGTTAATTTACCGGGCTTCTCTAAAATTTTATCGGGTATGGCCAGCTTGCCCAAATCATGCAGATTCCCGGCAATTGCCATTTTAATGCAATCCCTTTCCGACCAGTTCATTTTTTGTGCTATGATCCTAGCGACGGCTTCCACACCGCTGCTATGTATGGCAGTAAATCTACTTCTGGAGTCGATAATCCTCGCAAATACCTTTGTGACTTCCAACAACTCTTCTAAATCCAATTGTTTATCGAAATCTTTCCAAATTTCCCCCAACTTGTCGTCTATGTATAGCGATACAACATCCAGCCAAAAAGTTTTTGTTGCACCCAGTTCTTCAAAGATACTGACAAACTGAGGGTGAAATCTGCTATTGGCTTGGTTTTTAATCTTTCTGAGGATGTCTTTAACCTGGTATAGAATGCCGATATTTCTATCTATGGAAACAGCAATCCTGTCTGATAGATAAAGAATATGGCTTTCCGGATGCACAGAATCGCCCCTATATATTGTTCCAGCTCCATTTGCCCAGGGCAAATGATGATGCTTTATAATTTCACCGGCTTTTTTGAAAATTTCAAGATCCTTCAATAAAATATAACCATTGATAGTATGCCTGTAAGCGTCTTTTTCCTCAAAATCCAAGAGGTCAATTCTCTCATCAAGGCCTAAGGCACCGGTATCATGCAACAAACCTGCTATCACCAGATCGGCAAGTTTTTCATTGGGAAAATTCAGGGCCTTGGCTATTCTGTAGGAAATATAAGCCACCTGTTTGTGATGATTATTTAGAACGGGGCATACTAAGTCAACGGCTTCCGATAATGCGGAAACCAGTTGTGAGAAAGATATTTTAAAGTTATTTTGGATCATATGGTGCACCTACCTTCCTTATATTTTTGTCAAACCTGACAACCCAAGCATCTTCTATGTAGTCTTCAACGATTTTTCTCGATAAATTAAACCGGTTCTTGCAATTATCCAATATGATGGAATTCCCTGCTGCAATCCTCTCTTCCCTATGTTTGCATTCCTTTAATCAGTATATATTATTCTGAACAATATGGACAGTGGCATATGCTTTACATCACAGGATGCAATTCCTGTTTTAAGGGATAAATGAAGGGATATATAAAAATGTGCATCCCCATAATGTATATTTGCAATCCTGATTTTACCAGTTTAATACTATATTTACATCTAGTATAATAAGACTTAGATTATGAACAACCGAGGTGGTAAATGTGGACAAGCACCATAACAGACCCGGCATAAATCTGTTTATCTTTTCTTCTATTGTAATATTTCTTTTGTTGTATACTACATATTCGTTGGATAATTATCACGATTATACTCTTAAGGCGGACAACAACCCCCCAATCAGCACTAACAATGCAGCCCCTGAATCTGTATCATACGAAGGGGAAGATACAAATACGGCAGGCAGGACCTTAGCCAAATCACCCGTAAAGGAATCAAAAACGGGGGATATTAATAAAAAACAAAATGCAGAAAATGATGGCAATGGCGGGGAGGGTACTGATTTACCGGGGGGCACCCATGAAGAACAGAGTATGGGAAATGATAAAAATGGCGTTGATAATGTAGGCAGCAATATAAAGGATGGAAGCATAAAAGAAATTGAGGTCGCTGAAGAAACCCAATCGGAAGAAATAGAAACCACAGCAGAAAAACTCAAACAGGAGGAACCCAAGCCGAAAAAGATGCAGACTATGAAGATGGCAAGCAGGGAA
>JAAZJW010000010.1 GCA_012800145.1 Clostridiales bacterium
ACCTTGTGTAAACCTTAAGAGTTCCTCAGGGCCTAGCCCTGTTTCCCCCTCTAACACAATATTTAAAAACCAATCCTGGTCCTTATAGCCCACGGGTTCTGTTTCATAATAAGATGATTGGTTCAATATATCAACTTTTTCCCTGAGTAATTCTACAGCCTTGTCTAAATTAGATTTAGTGTCGCCTATGTTACTGCCCAAACTGAGGTATATCTTATTCATCAGTTCCTTTCCTTTCCCGTTGGATTTGTACAGCAAAGTAGTCGAAAATTCCTGCCACAGGAGCCCCGGGTTTTTTTATTTTTATATTGATTTTTTGTACTATATCAAAAGAATCCAGCACCTTTTCACATATTTTTTCTGCCAGAGCTTCCAGCAGATTATATCGCTCAGTTATGACAATTTTTTCTATTACCTTATATACTTCTTCATAGTTAACAGTACAGTTAAGGTCATCGGACCTTCCTGCTTTTTCTAAATCAACATATAGTATTGCATCAACAAAAAACCTTTGGCCCAGCCTTTTTTCTTCTTCCAGTACTCCATGATACCCATAAAACGCCAGACCCTTCATCAAAATTTTATCCATCTAAGGTCCCCCTAAATATGGCATCGGCTACCTTAACTGCTTTCAGGTTTTCTTCTACGTCATGAACCCTGACAATGTCCACACCCTGCATAATACCTATTGCAGTAGTCGCCAGAGTCCCTTCCAGTCTTTCCTTCGGAGGTACATTCAATATTTTACCTAACATGGATTTTCTGGAAGTACCCAGTAAAATAGGATACCCTAATTTTTTAAACTCGTTTAAACGCCTCATTACAACAATATTTTGTTCAAATACCTTTCCGAAACCGATACCGGGGTCCAGTACAATTTTATCTTCCCCAATACCGGCATCCAGCGCAATTTCAATGGATTTTTTAAAAAACTCATTCATTTCTTCAATTATGTCTTTTTCATAGTGCGTGTCTTGCTTATTATGCATTATTATTATGGGGACATCATATTTTGCTACAACCTCCGCCATTCTGCTGTCCTCCTGCAGGCCCCATATATCGTTAATAATATGAACACCACAATCAAGGCATGCCTCGGCTACCTCCGATCTTATAGTGTCCAGTGAAACAACAGTATCCGTTTCTTTAATGATTTTCTCTACAACAGGCATAACCCTTTTTAATTCTTCTTCTGTAGAAATTCTGGTATGGCCCGGTCTTGATGATTCTCCCCCGATATCTATAATGTCTGCACCCTGTTCTATCATTTCCTTGGCATGGTTAACCGCTTTTTCAACCGAAAAAAAATCCCCGCCGTCGGAAAAGGAATCAGGCGTAACATTTACAATTCCCATAATATATGTTCTTTGACCAAAATTAATATTGTACCCGGGAAAACCGGAACCTTTATCTATTTTAATTGATTTATTATTTGTTTTGGCCATAAAATACCCCCTAGTTTTCGCTATTATTTATAATAGACATAACCTCAGACCTTGATTTAGGGTCTGTGGCAAATACACCTCTAACCGCTGAAGTAACCGTTTTTGAGCCCGGTTTTTTAATCCCCCTCATGGTCATACACATATGTTCTGCCTCCAGAACAACGATAACGCCATAAGGTTCTAATTGTTTTTGAACGGTATCCGCCACAATAGTTGTAAGCCTTTCCTGCAATTGCGGCCTCTTGGAGACAACATCCACTACCCTGGCTAATTTACTTAAACCTGTCAGTTTCCCGTTCCTAGGTAAATATCCAACATGTGCCTTCCCAAAAAAAGGTACCAAATGATGTTCACAAACAGAATAAAACGGAATGTCTTTTATCAAAACCAATTCCTCATATTTCTCTTGCTGAAAATGTATTTCCAAAAAGCTCCCGGGGTCTTCATTGAGTCCGGAAAATATCTCTTCATACATATTTGCAATTCTCCTGGGCGTATCTACAAGACCCTCCCTATCAGGATCCTCGCCTACAGCAAAAAGTATTTCTTTAACCGC
>JAAZJW010000134.1 GCA_012800145.1 Clostridiales bacterium
AAGGCAATACAGGGTTTTAATACGAAAGTATTGATCCGAGTGGTTGAATCCTGTGACACCACCACCTTATTATACATAATAAGGTGAAAAACTTGGATATATAATTGTCTAGGTTTTAGAAACCAGGTACATCAAATGAGAAGAAACAGAAAAAAGAAAAGCAGGGCAAGGGGATTGATTTTTACTGTAGTATTATTGCTTATTGTTTTATATGCAGGTTTTCTATTGAGGGGTAAAATATCTTTCTTTTTTGATAAAATAATTGCGGGAACCATAACAGAGAATGGGAACGATATTATAAACGAAGATACCCCTGTTGATGGGAATATAGACAACAATATGGACAATGATACAGGAACGGGAAATGACAGCAATTCTGATAATCCGGAAAACAACCCGGGTAATCAGGAACAAAATAATGCCGGCGGTAAGGGCAACAATATCAGTGAGGATGGCAAGCAACCTGTGGAAAATGTTGACGATATTTTGGTTATCGTAAACAAAAAAAGATATTTGGAATCAGATTATAAGCCCGTCGATTTGGTAATACCGAATGTAAAATTTTCTTTCGATGGGGAGCATGAAAAGAAATACATGAGAAAGGAAGCAGCGGAAGCACTTGAGGAATTTTTTGGACAGGCTTATGAAGAAGGCATATACATATTTGCCCTTTCCGGATACAGATCTTATAATACACAAAAATGGCTCTTTGAAAATCGGGCAAGCAAAATAGGGGAAGAAGAGGCCAACAAATTGATTGCGAGACCCGGCGAGAGTGAACATCAAACAGGATTAGCTATGGATATAACGAGCCAGAGCGTTCAATTTGATCTAAAGGAAAAATTCGGTGAAACGGAAGAGGGTAAATGGGTAAAGGATAATGCACACAAATTCGGTTTTATTATAAGGTATACAAAGGATAAGGAAGATATTACAGGTTATAATTACGAACCCTGGCATATAAGATATGTGGGCAAAGAAGCGGCTAGGGAAATATATAATAAGGGTATTGCATTCGAAGAATATTTTGATTAAGGAGTGCCTATGGGTATCTATTCTTTACCACATTATCAGATATGTTGTTTATTGGTTCAGGAGTGAATTTCTCTCGCCCTATATACACATTTATCCAATAGGTCCAAAACATGTATGTTAAGAATAGATTTCAATATGGACAAATATACATATATGCCTTAGAGTAATGTATAGACAAGTGAAGGATAGGGGGGAGAGACTTGGCTAATAAAAAAAGGATTATAGGCATAATATGCATAGTGTGTGTATTCTTGATATTTGCGCTTAAAATGTATTATCCTGAATTCAGATCATTAATAAATAAACCCGCCGAGGTAAAAGCGGCAGATGAGGACCTAGACACCGAGGAGCCTGATAAGGCACATAGTAAGGACGATGACATAAAGGAAGCAGATGAAGATAAAACAGAGCCCGACGATGTCGAAGATGAGCCCATTGGTGAACAGGAAGATGATTCTTCGGGGACGGAAGAGGAAGACAAAGATAAAAACAACGATGGCAAAGGTGATGAAGCTGACGAAAAAATAGAAAGTCCAATCAAAGAATTCAGAGCGGCCTGGATATCCACTGTATATAATTTAGACTGGCCGTCAAAAAAGGGATTGAGCTTGACACAGCAGAAACAAGAATTTACATATTTATTAGATAAATTAAAAAAGGCTGGATTAAATTCGGTAATAGTACAGATAAAACCCGGTGCGGATAGTTTTTATCCTTCCGAATATGCACCATGGTCCGAGTATCTGACCGGAGTACAGGGGCAAAATCCCGGATATAATCCACTGACTTTTATGATAGAGGAAACCCATAAAAGAGGTTTGGAATTCCATGCCTGGTTTAACCCGTACAGAATAAGTGTAAAAGATAATATGGAAGAACTGGCTAAAGAACATCCTGCCAGAAAAAACCCTGATTGGGTAGTAAACTATGGAAATAAATTATATTACAACCCGGGCATTCCTGAGGTTAGACAGTTTGTAATAGACAGCATACTGGAGGTTGTGAAAAATTATAATATAGATGGAGTTCATCTGGATGATTATTTTTATCCATATCCGGAGAAAGGTATAGATTTTCCGGACGATGAATTATACAGGGTAAGCAAAAGATTTGACAAGGAAACAAAGGGACAATGGAGAAGGAACAATATTAATGATTTTATAAAGGACCTGTATAGATCTATTAAAAAAGAAAAAGCAAACGTTAAATTTGGAGTAAGCCCCTTTGGTATATGGCGCAACAAAAGTGATGATCCTAAAGGTTCGAATACTCAGGGCGGGATCACAAGTTATGACAGTCTATATGCCGATACCAAGTATTGGGTGGAAAATGGATGGTTAGATTATATAGCACCTCAGATATATTGGTATTTTGGTTATGATAAGGCGGATTATGAGGAACTTGTTGACTGGTGGGCAGATGTAGTAAAGGGCCATAAGCCCCATCTGTATATTGGGCATGCAGCATATAAAGTAGAAGCCGGAAACACACCCTGGGGTAACCCCTTGGAAATTATAAATCAAGTAAAATATAATAGAACTATCCCGCAAGTAAAAGGGAGTATATTTTTCAGGGCAAAATCTATTACAGATAATCCCTTGGGTTTGGCGGATAAGCTTAAAAATGATATCTACAAAGAAAAAGCTGAGACCCCCTAGGCAGGGACTCATTTTATCCAAAATAATCACAACGAAAGAATTAGGGAAGGAAAGGCTCCTTAATTATTGCTATGAAAAACCATATTTTGTCATCCTGAGACGGGCAGGATAAACCTGCCCGTGAAGGAACTGCATTAAGAAACAATGCTCCTTCCTGATTTTGTCATCCTGAGACGGACAGAATAAACCTGCCTGGGAAAGAACTGCGTTCAAAAACAATGTTCCTTCCTGATTTTGTCATCCTGAGACGGACAGTATAAGTTTGACCCGCGAAGGATCTGCGTCTAGAAATAATGTTCTTTCCTGTTATGGTTCAATATAATATCAACGAAAAAGAATCGGGGGGATTGAATGAATAGGGATATACCAATTATTTTTGAAGACAACCACCTGCTGGTGGTTGAAAAGCCCC
>JAAZJW010000011.1 GCA_012800145.1 Clostridiales bacterium
ATTCCATAAGGACTTTAGTAGAAGATGGACAATTGGTAATTTCTTGCGGAGGTGGAGGCATACCGGTAGTGGAAGATGAAACCGGTTTTAAGGGAGTAGATGCAGTAATAGATAAGGACCTTACAGGTTGTCTACTGGCAAAAGAATTGGATGCGGACTTTTTTATTATGCTGACAGCTGTGGAAAAAGTTGCGATAAATTTTGGTAAGGAAAATGAAAAGTGGCTCAGTGACTTAGATACAGATGAAGCAAGGCGATATATTAAAGAAGGGCATTTTGCATCAGGCTCCATGTTGCCAAAGATAGAAGCTGCAATTGAATTTGCTGAATCCGGAAGGGGTAGGGTCTCGCTTATCACTCTGTTGGAGAAAGCCGGGGAAGGGATCAGTGGAAAAACAGGGACAATGATTCACAGTAAAGAAATAAGGTAGAAAAACCGAAGGGAGATTTATAAAATCAGTAGGGCTGGGTTTGAGTAATTTATTAATAAATTACCTAAGTCCGGCCCTATTTAATTCTACATAGAAATGTATTAAAATAGAAGGAAAAACAATCATTATGTCGAAATATATCGAATAGGTATGTCAAACGGGATAAACGATAAAATCTTGGATCGCCGATTTTAACGGACAATAATTCAAGGCGGAAACCGATTTTAACAAAGAGGGTGGAAACATATGAATTGTGAGTTAAAAATATTATTTTTCGGGGTAAACAACGTTGATTTGGTTTGTCGGACTATAGAGGATTTCGGATATAATATTGTATCGGGTTATGTTCATACCCTTGAAAAGATCGGTGGCCTTTTATATCGGGGCAACTGGGATATTCTAATAGCCGTATATCAGGGAACAGATATTGACCTGAAAAAAGTTGCGGAGAAAATGTCACAATTGGAAATCGAATTACCATGGATTTTGGTGTGTGATGATGTAGGTAAGGATGAAATTCTTAAATTTCTGGATATCGGCTGCAGCGATGTTATCAGGAAGGACGAGATTGGCAGATTGGGATTTGTTGTTTACCGTCTGTTAGCAGAAGCGGAAGAAAACAGAAAAAATAAAATTATCCAAGAGAGACTCCTTTCCGAAAAGAGAAAATTTGAGCTGACCTTTGGCAGTATAGGGGACGGTATAATCAGGACTGACTCCGATGGAAAGGTGGTTATGATGAACAACGGTGCGGAAACAATAACCGGATGGCCGGCCGACCTCGCAATCAATAAACCCTTATTTGAAGTATTCAAAATTGTAGATAAAAACACGGGGAAACCTTTAGATGACCTGTTTAACTTGGCCATGAATGAAGGAGAAACCACGGGCCTTAAGAAAGATACTATACTTATATTGAGAAACAATGAGGAGAAATATGTATCGGCATGCATCTCGCCAATCAGGGCTTCCGGCGATATCGTCGGCATGGTTATTGTATTTCGAGATATAACAAGAATAAGACAAGCGGAGGAAAGCCTGGAAAGATATCGGCTTCTTTCAGAAAATGCAAATGATATAATCATCTTTTCCAACACAGACGGCGGTATTATCGAAATAAATAGCGCAGCCTTAAGGGCATATGGTTATACCAGGGAGGAGATCCTAAACAAATCAGTTTTCGAACTCGTAGAACCCGGTAACAGAACACCTGTGAGAATACAACCATATAATAGCGATATAGCAGGTATATATTACGAAGCAACAGCCCGCAGGAAGGATGGCAGCAATTTTATTGTGGAGGTAGGCTTGCAAAGCGCAAAAATTGGACAAAATAAAGTTCTCTTAAGTATACAGCGTGATATTACGGAAAGAAAGCAAACCCAAAAGGAGCTTGAGGAAGCCAGAGAACGTGCGGAAACCGCAAACCTTGCTAAAAGTGAATTTCTGGCCAACATGAGCCACGAAATACGCACACCGCTTAACGGTATGTTGGGCATGATAGATTTGACCCTGTTGACTGATTTAACGGAAGACCAAAGGGACAATCTTTTTACAGCAAAAAGCTGTGCCACAAGTCTTCTAAATTTAATAAATGATATTTTGGATTTTTCCAAGGTTGAGGCCGGGGAATTAGGTCTGGAGAATATCGGTTTTAATCTTAAGGATCTTATAGAACAAGTGATAAAACCACATGGTATAGAAGCTGAAAAGAAAGGGTTGATTTTTGGATATCAACTTGATTCGCAAATGCCGCAGTCTGTCAATGGGGACCCGAACAGACTTAAACAGGTGCTTAACAATCTTTTGGGAAATGCAATTAAATTTACGGATGTAGGTGAAATAAATCTTTCAGCCACTATAAAAGATAGCCGGAAAGGGTTTGTAGAGTTGGAGTTCCAAATTTCCGATACGGGTGTGGGCATAGCGCCCGAAGATATGGAAAGGATTTTTGGTACCTTTAGTCAGGCTGATAATTCAATCACCAGGAGGTTTGGCGGATCAGGTCTGGGATTGGCTATCTCAAAACAACTGGTAAAAATGATGGGCGGTTCAATCCGGGCAGAGAGCGAAAAAGGAAAAGGGAGCACTTTTTATTTCACCGTAAAATTGGTTGTCGGGGAATTGGGGACAGCTAATGTTAGGCATGATATGGAGGTACCTACTAAAACAGATCAACCGTTGCGGGTATTGCTCGCCGAGGATGATGAAGTAAACCAAATTGTGACCGCACGTATGCTTAGGGAAGCCGGCCATATTGTTGAAATCGCAAATAACGGTATGGAGGCTTTACATGTTATAAGTAAGGAAGATATTGATGTAGTATTGATGGATATACAAATGCCTGGGATGGATGGGCTTGAAGCCGTAAGGAGAATCCGAACAGGTGAAAAAGGTACAGGAAAGCGCCTTCCCATTATAGCATTCACTGCTTATGCCCTCCAGGGCGATAGGGAAAAGTATTTGGCAGCGGGAATGGATGATTATATACCAAAGCCTGTACAAATAAATGATTTGCTCAAAACCCTCGAAAGGACTGTGGAGGAATTTGGAACAAGGGATTGGAGCGGGACACCTGTGGGGGATGGATATTGTTTTGAATATGAAAACGCAGGGTACGAGAATTTGTTGACGGAGCACAGAATGAATATGGAAAAAACAATTAGCAATATGGTTGCGAGCATGGCGTTTCTGGAAGATGCTTTTGATAAGGGGGATTTGTTGCTTATTGAAAGGCATGCACATGGAATTAAAAAAATGTCAGAAACCTTGGGCACAGGCACCATAAAAAACATAATGTTTAAATTGGAACTGGCAGCCAGAAGAGAAGACCTGAATGCAGTTGCCGAACAGTTTAGCAGCATAACCGAAGAATTTAACAAATTCAGGAGTCAATATTCAGATACATATTACTAAAGGACTGAAAAAACAAAGGGCTATGTTTGAGTTAATAACTGAAACATAATTATTTTGGAGGGAATATGCAATGAACAAAATACTTATAGCGGATGATGAAAGGGCGCTGAGGTTGCTTGTAGCAGGCACCTTGGAAATTGGTAATTACAACATACTCGAAACTGACAATGGTATAGATGCATTAAAGATGGCGAAGAAAGAAAGGCCGGACCTGGCCATACTCGATGTCATGATGCCCGGGATGGATGGATACGAGGTTTGTAAAAAGATAAAAACGGATCCGAAGTTAAAAGATATAAAAATTTTAATATTGACCGCCAAGGGACAGCAGACTGATAAAATAGCAGCGAAAGAAGCGTTGGCAGATTATTATTTGGCTAAGCCTTTCAGTCCTGCGGAACTTTTGGTAATGGTTGGGGAGATTTTGGAGGATGAAAAATGAAGAGGATATTTGTTTTCTTGGTACTCATAATTTTTTTTACATTTAATGCATTGTCGGTTGCCCATTCCTATACAAAGGATATTGATTTTTGTGATTTGTTTGAACATCACGGATCTATTATGATTATTTCGGATTGGGAAGTCGGTGAAATTTTATATGTAAACAAAGCAGCAGCCGATTTTTATGGATACAGTAAGGAGCAGTTAGAATCCATGAGAATGCGGGATTTAAACACTTTGGCGCCCGGCGAGACCAGAAAGGAATTGCGGGAGGTGCTGGACAGAAAAGAGCACAGTTTTATACATGAACATGTGTTGGCAAACGGGGAAATCAGAACAGTCGAAATAAATTCATACCCGTATGTCAAGTAAGGATAAAACATTGATTGTCAGTATAGTAAACGATATTACCGAGGCTATGCGGCTCGAAAGCAATGAAAGGAAACTAATTAATGTACTGGGAGCGGCTGTTGTTTTGTTATTGATAACCGGCTTTTTATTGTTTTACAGCTTTGAAAGGTTAAAAAACAACAAGGATAAAATCCAAAAAGCTGAGGAAGATTTACTTCTTATCCTGAATTCTACCGCCGAGGCGATATACGGTATTGATATGGATGGAAACTGTACTTTTTGTAATGCAAGCTGTCTTAAATTGCTCGGGTATAAACATCAGGATGAACTGCTCGGGGAAAATATGCATTTAAAGATTCATAATAAACATTTGGACGGAACAGATTTTTCATTGGAGGACTGTCATATTTGCGAGGCATTTGCTATGGGTGAAGGTATACATATAGAAGATGAAACACTCTGGCGAGCTGACGGGACCTGTTTTCCGGCGGAATACAGTTCCTATCCTCAATACCGCAATGGGGAAATTATCGGTGGAGTAGCGACGTTTGCCGATATAACAGAGCGGAAACAGTTTGAAAATGAAATAATGGAAGCAAAAAAACAGTTAGAGGATGCAAACAAACAGTTATATGAAAAGCAGTATTCACTGGAAGAACAAAATGCGGTTATAGAAGAGCTGAATGCGCAGCTGGAAGAAGAAGTTGAACGGTATCAGCAACAAAAAAAGATATTGCAGGCTATAATCAGTTCTTTAGAGGCAGGGGTTGTGATGCTGGACACGGAGGGGAAGATAACTTTTATAAATGAGGCATGGAGGAAATTGTTCGATTATCTTGATTTTGACGGCAGCTATGACTCAGAAAACAATTTCTATATAGATGATGATACCAGCTTTGGCAAGGAGCTTTTCATAAGAAAAATGTTGACAGGTATGCAGGACAAGGATGAAATTTTTTATGATTTGGTTGATTTGATAAAAGACAAGGATAGTAGATATTTGATTGACATGGAACAGACAGAGCCTATAAGGAGATTTTTGAATCTATATTCAAACCCATGTATTGATTATATGGGGAATACCTTTGGCAGAATTTTTGTTATAAGGGATATTTCACGTCAAAAAGAGGTAGACAGACTCAAGCTGGAATTGATAAACACGGTGAGCCATGAACTGAGAACTCCTATGAGCAGTATTTTGGGATTTTCCGAACTATTGCTCACAAGAAAACTTTCTGAGGTTCGTTCTAAGGAATATATTGATATAATAAATTCCGAGGCAAGGAGACTTACCGATTTGCTCAACGATTTTCTTGATATTCAAAGGATGGAAAGTGGGAAACTGGAATTTAAGAGGCAGTATAATTCTATGGATCAGATTATCAGGGAAGCAGTGAAGGTGTTTGAAAACATTGAGGATAAACATAAGATTATTTACAACAGCGATAAGGGAAATTCCCCATATGTCTATTGTGATCGAGAGAAAATATTGCAGGTTTTATCGAATTTATTGTCTAATGCTGTGAAATACTCTCCGTATGAGGAAGAAATAAGGGTGGAACTGACAACCGAAGGAAGTTATGCCAGGATCAGTGTAACAGATTATGGATTTGGTATTCCGGAACATGCATATGATAAAATTTTTACTAAGTTTTACAGAATAGATAATGATGAAAAGATAGGTGGGACCGGATTGGGGTTGACAATCTGTAAGGAAATTATCAGGGCTCATGGAGGCGAAATAGGGGTCGATTCGACTTACGGGTTGGGCAGTACATTTTATTTCTACATACCTTTGTCAAATGGCATATCGGAAAGCCCAAGTTTTTATAAGGAGGTCTGTTGTACAGGCACTGCAAATGATAACCAGGTCCTTATTGTTGAAGATGATATAGCTATGGTGAAACTCATAAAGGAAGTTCTCGGTGGCGAATGTATCGAAATGCATTCTACAGATAGTGGGGAGGAGGCTTTGCAGTTAGCAAAGAAATACGCCTACAGATTGTTTATATTGGATATTGCTCTAAAGGGAAGACTTAACGGATGGGATGTTGTCAGGGAATTAAAGAGTCAAGATTCAACGGCTGCTGTCCCTATCATCATATCGAGTGTATACGAAAATAAGAGGGACCCCTCATGCATTGATATTTTGGATTATCTCGTGAAACCTTTTGAACCGGAGCAGTTGGTTGGGGTAGTAAGAAGGGCGCTGAATGGTAATTTAGACTCGAAAATGATGGTAAACAGCAATAAAAATCTTAAAGAAAAAGTTTGGCGGATCTTAAAGGACAAAGGGATAAATGTAAAGGATATTGAAAGTTCAGGGGATATCCTGGTTATAACCTTGGATAAAAAGGAGGGTGTTTCAGATGAAAAATCAACAAATAGATGAGCTCATGAAAACTGCACAAAAAACCTTTATTGATGAACTCTCCGACAGAATTGAAAAAATGGAAAAACTGCTCACTTCTTGCAGGGATGGGTGCAGTGCGCATGATACCAAGGAAATATCAAATTTTTTTCATATTATGAACGGTACGGCTGCCACCCTCGGTTTGAATTACTTAGCCGATGTGGGGAGGATATGGGAGACAAGGCTCAGGGATATAATAGAACAGGGAATTGATTTAGATACAGTGGTACTTAAGGATATATATGTGGAGATAATTAGTATCAAACATAGAATTGATTACCTAAAAGAGGACAGAAAGGCACATATCCTCACTAAACCGGGAGAGGATTATATAAATATATCCGATAGGGGCAAAATCCTGTTGGTAGATGATGATATAACAATTCTTAAATTGTTGGAAAATGCACTGACAACGGAGGGATATACCGTGTATATCTGTGATGATTCCCTATCAGCTTTTGATCTCATCTCCGTTGCTAGACCCGATGTGATAATGCTGGATATTATGATGCCCGGAATTAATGGATATGAGCTGTTAGAAAAGATTAAGGTAGTTCCCGAATATTCCCATATGCACGTGATTTTCTTGAGTGCCATTGGTAATGTCGATGACAGGATTAAGGGGCTAAAATTAGGTGCAGATGATTACATTACAAAACCGTTTGTAATAGATGAAGTGATGGCCAGAATCGAAACAGTCCTGAGAAGAACGGATAAATATAAGAAAAAACTCCTCAATGATGATCTGACGGATGCGTATTCCAGGTATTATTTCAGTCAGCGAATTAAAGAGGAAATTGAAAGATACAAACGAAACGGGACTATTTTTTCCATAGCATTTATTGATATAGACCATTATAAGATAGTTAATGATAGATACGGACATCAAGCAGGGGATTTTGTATTACAGGAAATTGTGGCCTATTTAGACAAAAATATCAGGAAATGCGACAGTCTCTACAGGTATGGGGGAGAGGAATTTATTATACTTCTTCCGGACACATCAAAATTGCAGACCTATGCAGTTATTGATAGACTGAGAAAGGGGTTTGCACGGGAGCCCATACCTGTTGGAGGTACAACTATAAAGGTTACCTTCAGTGCCGGTATTGCACAGACAGAAAGCAAAGATATAACGGGAGAACAATTAGTAGGTAATGCCGATAGGGCTATGTATAAGGCAAAAAAACTTGGCAGAAACAGGACTGTTGTTTACGACAGTGAAATGATAGTTGAGGATTTCGGAAAAACCCTGCTTTTAGTGGATGACGAAAACACTATTTTGAGGCTCCTCAGAGATAGGTTATCTAACATCGGTTATAATGTAGTTATGGCCAAAAACGGCAGTAGTGCCATTGAGCTGGTGAAAAGGGTATCCCCTGATGTTGTTATACTGGATCTTATTCTCCCGGATATGGATGGACTCGAGGTATGCAGGCAAATTAAAAAAGGTGGGCCCTTATGCTCCACAAAAATTATAATATTGTCTAAGAAAAAAGAGAAAAGCGATATTGCAAAGGGTTTATATGCAGGAGCAGATGATTATCTGACAAAACCCTTTTCAATGGTTGAGTTAGAGGCAAGGATTATGAGAGTATTAAACAAGTAGCAGGATATAAACAAAGCATCCCTAATTAAATCAGGGATGCTTTTTAAGATATTATTTTAACATAGCACTCACAAACCAGATATTTTTGCTGAGATATGCTACATAATCTTCAAATAAGGCTACAGTCTCAAAATCTCCTTCTTCATCTGCCGTATTTCTAATTTTTGTTCCCAGTTCTCTCATTGTTTCTAAATCTTTTTTAACAATTTCCAAGGACTCTACTATAGAAAAATCCTTTGCTTTAATTTCTCCCACAGTGGCATTTTCCAGATATTCAGCCATTGTGGACAACGGCATTTCATTTTTTGTTTTTAGCAATTCTGCTACTTCATCAAAATCCTCAAATGTTTTGTCATACAGTTCCTCTGTAAAATTATGTACACGCATGAAATTTCTGCCCACCACATTCCAGTGGACATTATGAAATTTCACGGTCAGTACAGCTAGATTTGATAAATATTGTTGTAGTAATTTAAAATGTTTCATCGTAATCCTCCTTAATATTTTTAATCATGTTGCCTTACAACTATTTGTATATCTTATGCCGGCGTGGAAAGAAATGTAATAGTTGTGTATTCTATACTATTATACCACTATTTCATTTATTTAAACTATCTATATTATAGTTTAATGGTAATTGTTTATGGCATGGGGCCTCGGGTTGATAAACGCTATGACTTGATGTAAACTTAAATACAAGTAAACATCGGATAAAAGGTGCCCGGCACCGATAATAAAAAAGAAAGGTGGCGTCAACCAATGGAAATTATGGGATTAACTATGGCAATAATATTTCAAATAGAAAGTCCTGATGATGAAAAAACCAGTGAAAATATTAAATCCCGCAGGAGGATAATAGATGGGAAATTGTACCGGCATACCTACATACCTATACAGACATTAAGGCATAATCTTATAAACCAGATAGGAATGGATCATGAGGAAATAGGAACCGACAAAACGGCGCTGCAGCTTGATCCGAAGGCAACTATAGACAAGTATCCCGAAATAGACCTCTTCGGATATGTAAAAAAGGCCGAGGAACAAAAAATACGTCTGGCAATAGTAAGGCTTTCGAATGCTGTATCTCTGGAAAGCCTCGAGGGTGAAGATGGAATTAAGAGGACCTACTATACATATACGATATCTGCCGATTTAGATAAGGTGGGTACAGATGAAAACGATGATATTGAAATAGAAAACACAGAAAAAAAGGATAGGGTTATAAACTTGCTTGATACCATAAGGCATTTACATATGGATGTTAATGAAGAGGAAAAAGAGCTGGAACCGCTGTTTGTTATAGGTGGCGTGTATGATTTTGAGGATGCAATTTTTCATGATATTTTGGGGGTGGAAAACAATAAGGTAGACATAGATAAGATAAGAAATGTATTAAAAAACGTGCCATATGAAAATGTGGAATTAGATACCCATTGCGGATTAGCAAAGGGATTTTTTGATAACGACAACGAAATAATAGAAAAATTAGGTGCAAAATCCATATCTGAATATTTTGAGATAATCAAAGATAAGGTTATAAACTATTATAAAGACAACTAGACAAAAATAAATAATGAAGTTTTAATCATAAGGGAATTAAAAATGAGATTCCTCGGGGGCCAAACTTATTCTGCTTGTCTCGGAATGACAAAACTACGATATTTTTGCGGTAATCACATAACAGGATGTCATCCTGAAATGGACAGTATAAATGGACCCCGTGAAGGATCCCGATTTTAGAATTTCCTGCCGGTATTCAGAACAATATAACAGGATGTTATCCTGCAACAGACATTAAAACAACAGGTGGTAATATATATTACCACCTGTTATAATGAATCTTATCTTCGTTATATCTGTCTATGGCTGATTTTTTCTCATCCTTTACACCTACCACAACCATTCCAACAGGTATAATATGCTCAGGCAGGTTTAGGACATTTACCGTGCCTTCCAGCAGGTGTTCCCTCGGATAAATACCGCACCAGACAGCCCCCAGACCTAGGCCATGGGCAGCTAACAGTATATTTTGTATAGAAGCGGAACAATCGGATATGAGAAATCCGAACACGTCTTGTTTTGTCTTATCGCCGCATACTATTATGCCGCAGCCTGCCTGAGGCAGCATCTTTGCATGTCCATGAAATTCTACAATTTTTTCTATAATTTCAGCGTCCCTTACTACAACATATTCCCTAGGCTCAAGATTATGAGCTGACGGAGCCTGAAAACCGGCTTTCAATATAGTCTTCAAATCCCGGTCATCGATAGGTTCTCCTGTAAATTTGCGTATACTCCTTCTCGAACTAATAGCTTCCAAAACCTTCATAAATAGCCACCCCTCTATTGTTATTTTTATAAATCCCCGGTACCATATTGTACCATGTCAGGTATCAAATATCAAGAATCAGGGCCCCGGGCTGTGATAATTGTTATTTTAAGCAATTTGAATGGGCCTTAAGGGACTTAGATCCTTCGGGGGTCAAACTTATACTGAACTTCTCAGGATGACAAATGTATTTATTTTTGTGTTTCGAATGTATCCTGAATAAGTTTAATATTTTTGATAACAATGGGGGCTTTTATTTGACTCAAATAAAAATTTTTATCTGTTAGTTGTTCCTCTAAATCTTCTATTGATAATTCGAATTTTTTAAGTATATCCTCAGAATTCTTTTTTATGAGATCACGCCTCATGGAATCGCCGGTTTTACGAATTTCATTCAAATGTTCCATAGCCCCTGCATAATCATCAGTGGCCGCAGACAAAATCACAGCCCTTGTATGGTAATACATTTTATAAACGTCATGATTGCCCATGCCGTCAAAATATCCCCTGAAATTAGCTGTAATTTCTGTTAATTTGTTAGCCGGTTTTATGCTGTCAAGTCTTTTCTTATCCATAACAGATAGGGTTAAATCATTCAGTGTCTTTTCAAAATCTTTTGTTTTTTCCGAGGATGTTTTTTCTACAGGCAACTGTGCCTCCAGGACATTCCATTTTTTATGTACCTTTGTAACATTATCGTTTATTTTGGTCCATACAGTATTAATGTCCGATGGTGTAGTTGTGCTTTCGGAAAAACTACCCTTCACCTCATTTGCTTCCAAGAGGGGAATAATAATTTCATTTTCCATAATCAATTCCTGCATACCTACCGGTTCTTTTATTTCTGTCGAAGTGTCTTCACCGGTAGCCTCGGGTTGTTTTTCTTCCTTTGTCTTTTTGGTGCTTTCCTTTTTCTTTTTATTTTTCTTGGCCTTATCCGATTTGCTCAGTATAATCGGTTTTGCGGAAGCTGCTATACTTGCAGTCTCCTTGGCCTTAAGGGCTTTTTCTTCTTTAATAGCCTTTTCTATACCTGCTACCGAATCTAAATCATACATAATTTTTAGAACCTCATCTTCAAGTTCTGTTAGGACTTTCGGTGTTTTGGGCAGATTTTCCTTTTTGCTGATGTCAGGTTTTTGTGCGCCTTTCTTACAACCTATTAAAATAAATATGATAAGTAAAAATGGTATTAGCTTATAATTTTTATATGTACATTTTTTTGTCATTTCTTCACCTCTATATATATGTTTACCAAATTATTAAAAAACATTACACAAAATAGCAGGAATATTTAAAAGGGTTTACGCTTATATTGTCGAAACTAATACTTAAGATGAAAGCAGGAATTCATGTAAAAAACCTGTTTTAAAAATATATAAAAAGTGATATTATATTAGTGGCATTATATTATATGGGGTGGCTGAATGATTAAAGGGATAGGGATTGATATTATAGAGATCGACAGAATAAAAGAGGCAATAACAAAAAATAGTAAGTTCATGGACAGAATATTTACTATAAACGAAAGAGAAGCATTTAAAAAGAAAAACCATTCCCCACAGACCATAGCAGGATATTTTGCAGCTAAAGAAGCGGTATCCAAGGCGTTGGGTACAGGGATAAGAAATATGCGGTGGAAGGATATAGAAATATCCAATGATTCTCTGGGTAAACCTTGTGTGACATTATATAATAATGCTAAAAATCTGGCATATAGTATGAGTATAGAGAAAATACTGGTGTCGATATCCCATAGCAGGGAAAACGCTATTGCTTTGGCTATGGCCGTCTAATTCTTCATAAAGAAAGGGAGGAATTGAATGAAATTCCGGAAGGTTATGTTTTTGCTGATTGTGGTTGTTATTGCTGCAACCGGCTGTGGAAACCCTTCGGATGAGAAAGCGTATTATAAGGCACATAAGAAAATGATGGAAATAAAAAGCTATGAGGCTACTGTTAAGATATCAAGTTATACGGGGGACAGTACCAGGGAATACAAGTTTAGTCAGATGTTTCAATATCCGGACAAATATAGGTTGGAGGTAATTTCACCAAGCGACTTTAAGGGGAATGTAACTGTATATAACGGTAAAGTTGCCTGGATTAAACATCCTGCGATTAATCAAGTTTGGAAAATGGATAACTTTGAGCAGTCAAATGAACAGTTGATGTTTGTTGGGCATTTTTTGAAAAATTTTGTGAACTCAGAAAATAGTAATTATCATAAAGAAAAAATTAATGGACAAAATAGTATAGTAATTACTACAGAAGTGCCCGGTGGTAATCCTCACTTTTATAAGCAAAGACTTTGGGTTAGAATAGGTGACTATACCCCTATACAGCTTAGTGTTATGGATGAACAAGAAAAATCAAAGTTTGAAGTTTATTTCGAAGATTTTAAAATAAATCCAAAACTAGATGAAAAGCTATTTTATTTGGACTGAATAGAGTCAAACAAGGGGTAGAAAAATGATTACGGAAAAGGACCTGAGACCTGTATGGGCAGAAATAGACTTGGACAAAATAAAGCATAATGTCGGTGAGGTAAAAAAAATAGTTAAAAACGGCACTATAATTTGTGCTGTTGTAAAAGCTGATGCTTATGGCCATGGAGTAATAGAAATCGGGGATACATTATTAAAAAACGGCGTGGATCGTTTTGCTGTATCTACCTTGGAAGAGGCAATACAGTTAAGGAATAACGGCTATACAAGGACGCCTATTATTATTCTGGGACACACACCGGAGGGACACGGGGAAGCGGTAGTAGATAATAACATTATTCAAACCATTTATACCTATAACCAGGCACTGTATTTTTCAAATCTTGCAAAAGAAAGGCATAAGGAAGCGACAATACACCTAAAACTTGACACAGGAATGTCGAGGTTGGGGTTTTTGTTAAATCCCCAATCCTTAAATGATATAAAAAAGATATTTGAACTGCCTAATTTGGTGGTTGAGGGTATTTTTACTCACTTAGCCACAGCCGGTGAAATAAACAAGGACTATACTTATAAACAATTTTACATGTTCATGGATTTTGTTGACCGGCTTGAGAAGGAAGGGTATTCAATACCTATAAAACATATTTCCAATAGCGCCGCAGTTATAGATTTGCCTGAAATGAATCTGGATATGGTAAGGACCGGAATAATACTTTATGGATTATATCCGTCTGATCATGTTAACAGGGAAAAAGTTAAATTAAAACAGGCTATGGAATTAAAAGCCAGGGTTTCCCATGTGAAGGTTTTATCAAAGGGCCTTGGTATCAGTTACGGTTCAAAGTATACTACATCCGATAATGAAAAAATAATTACAATTCCTATAGGCTATGCGGACGGATATACAAGAGCATTATCCGGAAAGGCGAAAGTAATTGTGGGTGGGCATAAAATACCGATTGTGGGCGACATTTGCATGGATCAGTGTATGGCAAATGCTACAAATTTGGATATTAAAACCGGGGATGAGGTGATACTATACAGCAGTAATAGTGAAAGCGGTATTACCATAGATGATATTGCCGACAAAATTGGAACTATCAATTATGAGGTTATATGTATGTTGGGTAAAAGGGTTCCTAGGGTTTATTTGGAAAATAATAACCTTTTACATATTAAGGACAATTTGTTAATATAGAAGTATGGATTTTTGTGAATCAGTATAATCTTATCATAATTATGAAAAACTTATATTATCATACATATAACTTTCCTTCAATATATTTAGGGGGTGCGGTATGTCTAGTTCAAAACGAATTGTAGTATACCTTCCTGATAGTCTTTTAAAAGAGGTAGATAGCATTGTTTCTGTGGAAAAAACAAACCGAAGTCAGTTTGTTTGCAAGGCAATGAGATTATATATTAGGAAGAGGAGTAGAATGGAACTGAATGAACAGATGAAAAATGGCTATCGAGAGATGGGTGAAATTAATCTGGCATTAGCTGAGTTAGGGCTAAGTTTAGATATGTCCTCACTGGAGTCCTACGAAGCCGAGATGGCGGAGTGTGAATAGAGTGGTTATTAGAAAAGGAGATATATTCTATGCAGATCTGAGTCCTGTTATAGGATCTGAACAAGGAGGCGTCAGACCTGTATTAGTAGTACAAAATGATATTGGTAATCGTTATAGCCCGACAATTATAATAGCGGCTATTACTTCACAGATTAATAAAGCCAAGTTGCCAACTCATGTTGAAATCAGTGGTGATGATTACGGGCTGTCCAAGGATTCCGTTCTGCTGTTGGAGCAAATTCGGACAATAGACAAAAGACGCCTGGGGGAGAAGATAGGTCATGTGGAGGATGATATAATTGAAAAGGTAGATGAGGCGCTGCGGATTAGTCTGGGCTTAATCGAATTCTAAAGACTTAGGTTTAAATAACTTAGGTTTTTTTTATTATTCAATTGTCAAAAACTCGGGGCAATTCCCCTGAAGGAAGCCGACAAAATGTATCCTTTTATTTAGCCTAATTGTGTAGTATAATATGAACAGAATTATTACAGGTATTTAAGGGCAGTATGAGTGATTAACAAAAGGAGATGGAAAATTTGAGGGGAAATTTAAAAACTCGGATGCTGTTTATGGCAGTTATAATATTTATTTTGGCAGTTGTTGTTCAGTCAGTTTTTGCTTTTACCGGAGAACCGGGTTCTGAAGAGGATCCTATAGTAACATTATCCTATTTAAAATCCCAAATTAGTGAGTTGGAAAGTTACATAGCAAGGAAAATCAATGATATTCTTGACAAGGGAGTAGCAATTGAACAGCCACAGACTTCTTTTGTTGTAAAACAACTTTTTAAAGGGGAAGGGCTGATAGGGGATGAAGGAACAGAATTAATTTTGAGATCCGGCGAAGCTACAGCTGTAGGTAATATTGACGGTGATGGGGTATCTGATGTTACACTTGGGGTGGATTTAAAAATGGGGGAAAAAATTAATCGAAATCATTTATTAATTGTCCCCAGAAAGGACGGCAGGGGCATTGTTGCCAAAACGGACAGTTGGATAATGGTCAAAGGTAAATATGAAATAAAATAAATTGTAAGGAGTAATGACCTTGACAAGTATAAACAACATGCTAAAAAATGTCGCTAAGGATACTACAATTTACGGATTGGGAAGGGTTATCATAGGAATTGTAGGGATTTTTTCTATAAAATTGTACACTTCACTGTTTAGCCCTGATATATTTGGCACCTATTCATTGATAAACACCACCGTAAATATAGCGATTATGGTTTTAACAGGATGGTTGTTACATTCCGGGTTTAGGTTTTCAAATGAATATGAAACAGATGAAAAAAACCAGAGCTTTTATTCCACCTTATTTTTATGTTCCATAGTGATTACCTTAATTAGTATAATCCTTGTTGGTTCAGTGTTAAAGGTCCTAAATAGTAAAATTCCCGGTGAATTGTCAAGGTTGATCATAACCGGTGCTCTATTTTTAGGCACCCAAAGCAATTCAATGATTTTGTTTAATTTGATAAGAGCTAAAAGGATGAGCGGGCTATATACAATATTGGGTATTGTGCAGAGTTTATTTAAATTAATTATGATATATATATTGTCTACGTTCACAAAGTTAGGCATTGAAAGTATCTTTGTCAGCGGAATGCTTTTAGATATATTAGTATCAATACCCATTATTTATAAATTGAAATTGGTGAGGCATGTAAAAATAAATCATTTTTCAACGAATATTTTGAGGAGGTTTATTGTTTTTGGATACCCTTTGATAGGGGTCTCTATTACTACCTGGGTTTTATCAACATCTGATGAGTATCTCATAAGAATTTTTCGGAATGCAGCAGAGGTGGGAGTGTATTCTATAAGCTATAAATTGGTGGCGGCAGGGTTTGGATTGGTCAACACATCCCTTATGTTAGGTATATACCCCATTATACTCAAAACCTGGAAGGAACAAGGGAAAAAGGGTACGGAAAAATTGATGGAAAAAATTTTAGGGTATTATCTGATAATTACATTACCCACTTTTGTGGGGTTAACGGTACTGGCCAAGCCTATCTTAAAGGTATTGAGTTCACCCGGTTATATTAAAGGGTATACGATTATGCCCTGGTTAGCCTTGGGCATGGTTTTTCAGGGTTTTACGGAGTACATAGTGAAGGTTTGGGAACTGCAGGAAAACACAAAAATAATATTTAAACTTATGATTATAGCAGGGCTGATAAACATTATCGGTAATCTTATTTTTATTCCGATCTATGGATTTCGTGCCGCGGCTTTAACAACTGCAGTTTCATATCTTGTTTATCTTTTACTGGTTATCTATTTATCCGGCAAATTTTTCACTTGGAAGTTCAGAATAGGGTCTGTTTTCCGAACAGCATTGGCCGGTAGCATAATGGCATTAGTTCTTCGAATGTTTATAAATATAATTAATCGCAGTACAGTTTATCTGATACTGGGTATAATTTTAGGGGCTATTGTATATCTGGTAGCGTTATGTGCAACAGGTGAAATAGAAGAGGAGATAAGTGGCGTTCGCATGGTCCTCAAAAATAGGAGGGCGAAATAGTGAAAATATTTAATAGTCAGGGTAAGCTTTTTAATGTTATTAATATAGTCGATTTGATTTTTATTTTGGTATTTATAGCTGTAATAGTAGGAGTGGTCAGTAGGTTTACCGGTAATAGTTTTTCTAATTCTTCGGATGCGTATGAAGGTGAAGCAATCCTTATATTAAAATATATAACTCCGGATGAAGAGGAACTCAACATATTGAAAAAGGGAGACCAATTAATAGCAAGGGATAGATTGCAACAGGTTTTTATAGAGGATATTGTAGTTAAACCTGAAAAGGTAGCAGTGTTAAATGAAGGGAAACTTGTAGAAAGTATACATCCCTTCAGTAAGGAAATATACATTACTATAAGAGGTGAGGCTTACGTTGACGATACTGCTATTTATGTTGCTAATCAAAATGTAAGAGTTGGGAACGATTTTTTTCTAAAAACTTTAAATGCGGAATTCGAAAGTAAGATTTTATATATAGGGACGGATAATGTAAAAAAACCTATGAAGAAATAGAGGACAAAACAGAATCAGGGAACTAAATACATTGTAAGAGGGGTTTTTATGAATCAATTTAAAAAAATATTATCAAACAGTGTAATCTATCAAATCATTTGTTATATAAAAGACACCTATAACAACAGCTATTTCAAAAATGCTGTTGAATTTATTTGTACTTCTTATAAAAACAGTTATGTGATGGGTTTGATTTTGGGAAAACGAAATTATGATTCATTTTATGAAAATTCCGTTTTTTATAGGATTATCCAAAGAACAATCAAAATGTTAGACAGAACATTTTTATGGTTATCCAGTATATATGTAACTGCTAAGAATGGAAGTGTTTTCATAGGAACCATAAAGTGCATTATAGAAAATTCTGTTAATAATACATTCAAGGCATTAAGGATTTTGTTTGCAGGTTTCAGTATCGGATTTTTGTTTTTTAATCCAAGTATATATGCACTGGCGGCGGCCGGTATTTTGCAATTGGTATTGTTTATATTAGATTCAAAAAAGGTTTGTATAGCCGAAATATCAAAAACTAGTTATACAGCCAGAATTTTCAAATATTTTGTAGAATAAGATGGTGATACAATGAAGAAAAACAGAGGATTTACAGGAATATTAATTATAGGGTTAATTTTGGGTATTATTTCTGGGAAAATCGGTATCTGTTACGGAATAGTATTAGGGATGGCTGTTATATTTATGGTATCTCTTGTTTTTAAACCCCATTTAAGTCTGTATGTATTAGCCGGATATTCTTTTGTAGATTATATTTTCAGGTATAGTGGAGGATTGGTGTCCGGTTTATGGGACGAGTTGTTATTTATTGTCATGGTGGGGGCTTTTCTCATCAATTTAATTGTAACCTCAAAGGGATTTGAATACAGGCTGACCTCGATGGATATGCCGATTATAGTTTTTGGAGGGGTTAGTATTTTTCTTTTGTTGATTAATTCACCGGATATGTACATTGCGTTGGAAGGAGCAAGGGTTATGCTCCAACATATAGTATGGTACTTTGCGGCAGTCAACATTGTTAAGGACAAAAATATTGCAAAAAATGTTATAAAACTTCTTATTTTGATAACATTTATAATATCGTTGCATGGAATTTATCAATATATAGTAGGTGTAGAGATTCCCTCAAGTTGGTATGATTCAGCGGAATCCGGTATGAGAACAAGGGTATTTTCGATAATCGGGAGCCCCAATATTTTGGGAGGGTTATTGGTTCTTGTTTTTCCCATAACACTGGCTTTCGGGTTCAATGAAATAAAACCCTTTAAAAAAATAATATATTTTTTAATGACTATGAGTATGATGTTATGTCTAGTATTTACCTTTTCTAGGGGTGCTTGGCTGGCTTTTTGTTTTGTTGCCGTTGTGTTTGCAATTTTAAAGGACAAGCGGTTAATAATACCCATAGTGATAGGAGTGATAGTACTAGTAATTGCTTTACCGGAAATAGGCAACAGAATGCTTTATATGTTTAGTCCCGTGTATTTTGCCAGTAGCGCTAAGGGGGGACGCATAATACGGTGGGTTCAAGCAATTGAAACTATAAAGACCGGTCCGTTGCTCGGGGTCGGTTTGGGAAGATATGGCGGTGCCACTGCCATGAGGTACATCCCGGGTTCAGTCTATACGGATAACTTTTATTTGAAAACTATGGCCGAGATGGGGGTTGTAGGATTTATTGCCTTCATTTTTATGTTATACAGGGTAGTTATAGAATCACTGAAAACAATACGTTATGCCGAGGATTCCGATACAACAAATATAAGTATAGGAATATTCACAGGATTATTAGGGGTGCTTGCCCATAATCTGGTGGAGAATGTATTTGAGGTGCCTATGATGACATCCTATTTTTGGTTATTAGCGGCGATAATGATATTGTTTAACAAACATATAACGAATAAAGGAGACTGTGATGAAAAAGAATACATCTGTTCATAAAGGAGTCCCTAAAAACATTATATGTATTTCTTCCGTAGACTGGTTTCCGATTCCCACAAGAAAGCAGCAGGTGATGTCGAGACTGCCAAGACGCCATAATATTTTGTATGTTGAACCGCCTATTACCCTGTTGTCCCCCATAAAAGACAGGGGTTTAACATTTAAATTAAATAGGTTTATGAAAGGAAATAGAAAAATAAAAGATAATATAGTTGCATATTGTCCACCGCCC
>JAAZJW010000135.1 GCA_012800145.1 Clostridiales bacterium
AAATGCCTAGGGCAGATGAAAATGGGCCTGACAGTACCTATGATGAGAAAACTACCTACAGGTTTTACCCTTTTAGTTCCGATTATAATGATGAGCATAAGATTATACCGGAGAGCATTATAAGTGATGCTGGTAGCGTGGAAAACGTTAAGGACAAAATTTATGAGATAGATGGTAAAAATATAGAAAAATTTAATATATTGGAAGATTTAACTATCCTGGATCAGGATTCAGACGATGATGATAAGGCCCCCTTGGGCATGGAAAAAATTTCGATAGGGAAGGTAGAAATTGTAAATGATAGTATATTAAAAATAACCCCGAAAAATAATTTAGAACCATTAAATAAATACGGGTTATGGATAGATAAAGGGGCAATTGAAGGTAAAGACAAATCTGACATGGAAGATAATTTGAAATTGACATTTTGGATCAGGGCAGACAATAAGGGGACAATTGCCAAATGGTTAAAGCCTGAGATAAAAGGTACTAGAGAAGATACGAAGCCATCATATAAATCTTATATTATGGACAATACACCCCAGTATGGGCCCAATGAACCCATAGTATTAAATTCAGATAACGAAGTAATACCAAAGGCACAAGACGAAATACTTGAGGCAAGACCTGATGATTTAACAGATACAAGACGGATAAGCTACGATGCACTTTTGGATATTGATTTAATAGATGTGTACCTGACAGATATGAATATTGAAAAAGCTAGGATGGAGAAAAAAGAAGAATATAAAGAAGAAGCAAAGGAGAAAGCAGAACGAAAGGCAAGAAATGAGCTAGAGCAAAGGGCAATAGACAACGAAGAAGACTTTGATGAATCGGATTTTGATAGAGAGAAATTTGAAAAAGAATTTGAAGACGGTTATGATGAAAAATTTAAAGAATTATGGGAAAATGAATTTTTACCGGAGAAGATAGCAGAACTGAAAGAAGATATTAAAATTGCTAAATTTGAATTTATTTATAATTTTGAGGACGATATTAAAAAGACAGGGATCTGTCTATATCCTAGGGAGGAATTAGATGGGGGTAAGAAATACCGGTTAACAGTTCCGGAAGGAACCCTAGAAACCAGATCCGGCAATACCGTAGAACATTTAAATATTGATTTCGTAACACAAGCAAAATGGGATGAAAATGATAGCACGGGAGTGTACTTTGTAGAAGATAACGAGCCAAAAGTGACAGATATATGGTCTGAAGGTGAATGGACATTTAAGCTGTTTGGATATAACTTCCATGAAACCATAGAAAGGGTAGAACTTATACCATGGAATGGTAATGCTAATTTTCCGGATGATCCGGATGATCCAAATGATGGTTTTCCTGACAATGGAGAAGGTGAGGATGATGGGAAAATTCCGGATGATAATAGTAAAAATGTTCCTGACAATAATAGCAATAAAATAGTAATTGATAAAGGCGATATAGAGTTCAGGGGCGCAACAGAACTTTGGGTAAAAATCAGGGGTGAAAATGTAAGAAAATTTATAAGCGAAGATTACACCGGCCAATATAAAATAATACTTTACTTTAACAATAAAGAAGGGACTCTTGATGAAGATGAACTCATCAAGGTAGAAGGGGATAAGGATAACAAGGAAATCAGATTCAATTTAAGGTCCAAGGGGCATCCGGAAGTTAAACGGAAAGAACCGGAAGGCAGTTCTGATAAATGGTTTGACGAACATAGTCTGGGTCTTGCCATCAACCCTAAAATAATAGAAGGATCCAAAAGATATTTTTTAAAAATAACCTTTGAAGATATAGACGGGAAATTAGAATTTGATTATGACAAAGGTATAGAAAGTTTGTTAAATGCCTCTGATAAGGTAGTAGGAAATTCTGCTTCGGCTGCAATTGATTACCTGGATAAGGATTTTCTACAGCAAATATCATCAGATAGAAAAATAATAGAAGAGCATATTTTTAACAAGGATAGGAAAAGAGAAGAGGCCTATTTATACATTCCTATAAAATTACTTGATCCACAGGCTACATATAATGTTACCATACCAAGCGGAATAGTAAAAAACGATGCCTCGGATGTAAATGAGCAATATAATGAGGATATAAGGTGGATATTTACAACTATGGCAACCCCATCTGTTACAGAAAACGGGGTTATAATACAAAGCATAATAGAAGGCTACGATCCGGATGAACCTTTAATAATATATGGAGATTTTTTCTATCCGGATACAATAGATGTGTATTTTAACAACGAGAGGGCAGACTA
>JAAZJW010000136.1 GCA_012800145.1 Clostridiales bacterium
AAAAATTATATTTTCCGATGTAGAATTTCTAAAACCGTCCAAATACAAATTTATAGTCAAAGAGATAGTCCCAAAGCCCCAAGACCCCAATATCAAATACGATCTTAATCCGGCATATATAGATGTAGATGTAGTTGACACGGACGGGATACTGAAGGCTGATGTAAATTATTTAAATAAAACAAAATTTACAAATACATTCTCGAGAGACAGCGGAAGGCCTGTAGATGCGGATTTTAAATTCAATGTCATATTATCAGGAGCACAGTTATCCAAAGGAATGTTTGAATTTGAATTGAGAGATCGAAAAGGCAATACATATAAAGCAAAAAATGAGGCTAATGGGGACATAAAATTCAGGGTTAATTTCAGCAATATGGATATAGGCACCCATGAATTTAAAGCTAAACAGATTATCCCGGCCAAGGCTATACAGTACATGAATTACGACAAAAAGGAAAAAACCGTCAGGGTAGATGTATCGGATAACGGTAGAGGGGGAATCACCATAAACGTGAGTTATTTATCTGATAATACCTTTTATAATAATTACAAGACTAGCGGAAGGATATGGTAATCAATTTCGTGAGTATTATATATTTGCTATGATGGGGCATTTGATACTTAATTTTTACAATAATTACGGTGGAGGTGTATGTTTATGGATGATATGTTTTCTAACGATGGGGGTGCGGTAGGACCCGGAAAAGACATCGACGGTTTAATATCAAAACGTTTAGATAAAAGTTTCAGAGGATATTCAAAAAAGAGTGTTCAAAGTTTATTAGAAGAAACATGTCAGTCGGCGGAGAACATGAAAAACAACCTTGAAAAGCAAATCCGCGATTTGTTCAACGAGAAATCCACCCTCTCCCAAGAGTGTTCACTGCTCAGAGACCAGCTTGCCGGAATAGAGGATAAATATGAAAAAAAGATTGAAGAATTACAGACTTTTCTAGAAAGCGAAAGGGATAAGGGCAGCAACCTTAAGGATAAACTGGCACGGGCCAATAAAGAAAATAAAAATCTATCTGATAAACTTGTTGAAAATATGAAGGAACAGGAGAATATCAAACAACTGAACAATGACCTGATAGCTTCCAAAAACGAACTTGAAGCGACGGTGAAAGAGTTTAAGATTACCGAAGGGGCATTCAGGAAAACCCAGGAGAAACTTGAAGAAAAGAATCAGCAGTTGGCTGAACTGAGCAATGAATTAACGGAAAAAGATAACCAACTGGATAAACTGAAGAAGGAAATAGACGATCTGATACAAAAATCCAGTGATAGTAATATTGAGCAATATAAGACAGAAAATAAGGAACTTTCTAAAGAAGTAGAAAAGCTGAAAAAGATAGAGTCCGAATTCAACAACCTGAAGTCTGAGATAAAAGAAAAAAATGAAGAGAATCAAAACAACATTAAAGCGAATAAAAAATTAGAGGGTAGATACAATGCCTTAAATGAAAACTATAATTCCTTAATACAAAAACACGATGAATTAATTGCTGAAAACAATTCCTTAGTACAAAAATAT
>JAAZJW010000137.1 GCA_012800145.1 Clostridiales bacterium
ATCAGACTGTGTGAAAAATGTCATCCTGAGCGAAGCGAAGGATCTCAAATGGCCTAAAAACGAGATTCTTCGCTACACTCAGAATGACAAAAAGCGAGAAAAGCGCTTTTTCACACGGTCTGACAGCTCAGGCGTTTTGAAGGGAGATTTACGAATGAAGATTAGCACGGGTGAAGAATCTGAGGCGCTGCCCCGAAAAGTCGCGTATGGGATAGTTATATTTCTACTCCTTGTGGCATTCATGTTTTACAAAATGAATAATACATATGTGGCAGCCTATAGCGTGGAGGTAGACGATAAAGTTCTGGCCGTGGTTAGGGAGAAAAGTGATTTCATAGATGTACTAAAAAAAATGAGGGATGAAGCTCTATCCCTACATGGACAGGAAATAGGGTTAAGTAAAGAACCCAATTTTGTTGAAACAAGGGCTAGGAAAGATGAGTTAACACAATACGAAGAAATGATAAAAAACATCAAAGCACAACTTGACATTAAACTGAGGGCCGCAGCCATTGGAATTAATGGGGAAAAGATAGTAGCCGTCAAAGATAATGAAACTGCCCATAGGGTATTGAACGGTGTAAAAAAATTTCTCACCGATGGAGAGGAATTTGAATATGATTACGTCGGCTTTATCGAAAAAGTAGAGGTTATGGAAACAGCTGTAGATTTCGGCGATATCATGGACGAAGAAGAAGCGTTGCAGTTTATAATAGTCGGAACCGACGAAAAGAAAATTCACAAAATAGAAAAAGGAGAAAACACCTGGTCTATAGCCCTGAAATACGGTTTGAAGATGGATGATATTATGAAAGCCAACCCGGGCATAGAACCCACAAGGCTGCAAATTGGTCAGGAAATCAGCTTGATGGTGCCGGAACCCTTGGTTTCCGTAAGGACAAAAAAATACATAGAGCTTGTTGAAGAAATACCATTTGAAACTGAATATGAAAAGACAAATACCCTTTATAAAGGGGATAAGAAAATAATAGTTCAAGGTAGAGAAGGGGAACGTGAAGTAAAGGGGTACATAGTCAAGAAAAATGGCACGGAAATCGGTATGGAAATTGTGGATGAAAGGATTCTTTCGGAACCTAAAACCAGGGTTATAGCGGAAGGAATCAAACCGAGACCTGCTACAATGGCCACAGGATTTTTTACAAATCCGACAAGGGGGCGCTTAACCTCATCCTTCGGTATGAGATGGGGAAAACAGCATACAGGAATAGACATAGCATCCCCGAGGGGCACTCCTATTTTTGCGGCAGATGCAGGTAAGGTATCTTTCTCAGGTAGGAAGGGCACCTACGGCAATCTGGTAATTATAGACCATGAAAATGGATACCAGACCTATTACGCCCATAATAACAGAAATTTGGTGAAACAAGGCCAACGTGTTTATAAAAAGCAGAAAATCGCGGAAATGGGCAGTACGGGTAGAAGCACAGGTGTGCATTTGCATTTCGAGGTGAGGAAAAACGGAACCCCGATTAATCCGAGAAATTTTGTTAAATATTAGACCTATGCGATATAGACAAAACCAGGTGCAATTCTTATTAACAAGAATTGCACCTTTTTGGTTTTCAGCTATAGAGACAGTATAACAATAACCAACAACATTACTAAAAATGTATCATGAGATAGAAACGGTTCCGTTACTTCATCGGGGACATGTGGATCATCAGGCCTATCTTCGGGTGGCCTTTCTTTAATCGAATTAATAATCTTCTCGATACTTAAAAGACCTGAACCTTGTATATTGGAATCTAAACCAAGATCAACAGCGTTAGAGACAATAATTTCTTTTATTTGTGAAGGTGTCATATCAGGATATTTTTCGTATAATAAAGCGGCACATCCCGCCACAACAGGAGTCGCCATAGAAGTACCCGACAATTCCTTATATCCGAGAGATTTGTTTGCCAAGGAATTAATTCCAACCCCGGGTGCCAGAACATCCGGTTTTTCAAACCCGTCCTGTGTAGGACCTACACTTGAGAAATCTGCAATGGTTGCGCTTTTGGAATGTGAGGCCTCTCGATCATTACATGCACCTACTGTAATTACGTTGGGGCTTATTGCAGGGGACGTTATTGTAGAAGGATCAGGACCGCTATTCCCGGCGGCTACTGTTACCGTAATACCAAATGTGGAAGCGGCATCCACAGCTTGGCAAAGGGGGTCATCCTTATAATTGCTTTTCGGCTTTGTTCCCAGGGATAAGGTGATAACCTTAATA
>JAAZJW010000138.1 GCA_012800145.1 Clostridiales bacterium
AAAGCATTATTGTAAAATATAGATCCTTCGCGGGTCAAGCTAATCCTGTTCGTCTCAGGATGACAAAAATGTGGGGCTTTCATAGCAATGACAAAAAGCGAGAAAAGTGCTTTTTCACACAGTCTGACATTAAGGAGGAATACATTATGAAAAGGCATTTTCTATTAGGACTTATTTTGATTTTGTTTATAAGTTTTTTATATAACACATCGGCGCAGGATACCAAAGGTTCGGATGTGCAAGAAAAAATGTTGCTTTTGGAGGCCTTGGAAACAGGCGGTTTTCGAATGGAAGAATTTAATATAAACATATCAACCTCTATTCCCAACACATTTTTAACCATTAAAGAAATAGAAACAATGCGGAAGGATATAATGGGAATTCTGGACGTAGACGAAAAAGCCACGATTATTAACATGGACGAAATGCGCGATTCCTATCATCCCCATCATCAAAATTATTTTGAAGATTCATCTGATATGGGGGAAGAAACTGTTTTGGAACAAAGAACAGAAGATGAAAATTATAATGAAATTATAACATTTATACCGAACGAAGACGGGAACATGACAGTAATAAAATTACTCAGTAGCCAAATAGTGGAACAACCAGAGGCGCATATTATGGTTGACATCGTTCAAAATAAAGGATATAAAGAAATAGTAGGTATTTGTAATAAAGTGAAGGACTTGTTGAATAATTATCATAATGGGGTAGAAACCACCGTCAGCTTAACAGGAGTGCATTCAGGCAGACTCAGTAAAACAGAAGAAAAACAAAAACAGTCATCTATATTCAGATTTTTAAAAGCGAGAAAAATAGAGGTCCTGGAAGACGAGTTTTTTACCAGCATCACTGCCTACAGCCCCCTGATCGGTTCTCATATCAGATACGGGGGAAAAAATGTGAATATCCAATTAGCTATGAGATACAGTGAATACGAGGACAAAACCTATTTATGGATAGCCACTCCTTTGATAACCACAACCTATTAAATCGGAATCAATTTCCGGCACTCGGTTTCAGATTTTAATCTCTAAAAATTAGGAGAAATTGAAACTCCTTCTGAAAATAATCTTAGTTTAGACAAGGATTTGATATTTAACTAAAAAAGAAAGCGAGGAAGGAGAATTGCCCAAAATTATCGTTGAACAAAACGGACCGCTACAGGGGACAGTTTATGTGAACGGAGCCAAAAATGCTGTTTTGCCCATATTAGCCGCAACCTTACTATCTACAGAAGGTTGCTGTGCTTTGGAAGGGGTCCCTGATTTAATTGATGTAGAAGTGATTTGCCAAGTATTAACGAGCCTTGGTGCAGATGTAAAACGTTCCGAAAGGGACAAGGTAGAAGTGTCTGCCCATTATATAGATGAAGTAGAAGCACCTTATGAATTAGTCCGAAAAATGAGGGCCTCTTTTTTAGTTATGGGGCCATTGTTAGCCAGAATGAGGAAGGCGAGGATCTCCATGCCAGGAGGATGCGCCATAGGCACGAGACCCATAGATCTGCATCTGAAAGGCCTTAAGGCATTGGGTGCGGAAATCACATTGGGCCATGGTTTTGTGGAAGCATCGGCAGAAAAGTTAATCGGGAATAATATATACTTAGATTTTCCAAGTGTAGGTGCAACGGAAAATATCATGATGGCCGCAGTGTTAGCCGAGGGACAAACATTTATTGAAAATGCGGCGGAGGAGCCGGAAATCATAGATCTGGCAAATTTCTTAAACAAGATGGGTGCAGATGTGAAAGGTGCGGGCACAGACACCATAAGGATCAACGGCGTGAAGGAACTAAAGGGAGCTTCCCACGTAGTTATACCCGATAGAATAGAAGCGGGTACTTATATGATTGCAGCCGCTGTTACCAAAGGAGATGTTTTGGTACGCAATGTGATACCGGACCATTTGAGGCCTATTATTGCAAAACTCAGAGAATGTGAAACAGATGTGATTATAGAAAACAACAGTCTGAGGGTCATAGGGCGCGGCAGGCCCAAGGCTGTGGATATAAAGACCATGCCTTATCCCGGTTTCCCTACGGACATGCAATCCCAATTTATGGTTTTGATGAGTGTGGCGGAAGGCACGGGTATTGCCATAGAAACAGTGTTTGAAAACAGGTTTATGCACGTCAGTGAATTAAAAAGAATGGGCGCCGATATTAAAATAGAAGGGCGCAGCGCAATTATTGAAGGTAAAAATAATCTTTTGGGAGCACCTGTAAAGGCCACGGATTTAAGAGCAGGAGCAGCCCTAATCCTGGCAGGTCTGGTAGCGGATGGAACAACGGAAATTACGGATGTTCATCACATCGACAGAGGATACGTAAACATAGAAGAAAAACTGAGATCCTTAGGAGCAAACATATACAGAAAATAAAATTTTAATTCTAACCCCCTAATTTGTCACATATATCTTGTATTAAAGAACAAGGAGCTGTGACAAATGAGGGGGATTTTTCTTACGATTATTTTCCTGACAATCGTTGTTTTTCTTATACCTTTATTTATATTAAAGGACTGCCACATGTCCATTCCCGGCAGGAACATGTTAAAACCACAGACCATCGAATCAGACTTGTCTATAATAGTATTTAACCATGATACAAAAGAAAACATGCAGTTAGAATTAGAAGACTATATTGTGGGAGTCGTAGCCGCAGAAGCACCTGCCGCTTTTGAAATGGAGGCCTTAAAAGCCCAGGCGGTAGCAGCCAGAACCTACGCACTCTGGAGAAGGTCTGTGTATGGGGACGGCGGTTGCCCCGAACATCTGGGCGCAATCGTATGTACCAGCCACCTTCACTGTCAGGCATGGCTTTCCATGGAAGAACTGGAAGAAAGACACGGCAAGAAGTGGATGAAGAAGTATTTACCCCGAATTGAAGAAGCGGTAGCATCCACCAGAGGTGTTATTATGACATACAACATGCAACTGATAGAACCTTTATATCATTCTACCAGCGGAGGCATTACGGAAAATTCAGAAGACGTGTTTGCAAGGAGTGTACCCTATCTGCGCAGCGTATCGAGTCCCTATGAAGAAGATTCTCCCGCATTTGTAGACAGTTATAAAATCACCGTAAAGGACTTCGTGGCCAAGATTAAGGGAAGATATAAGGATTTTAAAATAGATACGAAAAAAGTTGCCTCGGAAATAAACATATTAGAAAGAAGCAAAGGTGGCAATGTGAAAAGAATAAAAATAGGTAATAAAGAATTAACAGGGGGAGAAATCAGGGAACTGTTTGAACTCAGATCCGCCGACTTCTCGATAGAAGTTAAAGGCAAAGATATGTGCTTTACAACCAAAGGCTATGGGCACGGAGTAGGCATGAGTCAGTGGGGCGCCAACGGAATGGCAAAACAAGGCAGTACATTCACCGAAATCCTAAAACATTACTACCAAGGGGTTAGCCTTAGTGTCCTAAAAAGTCATAGAGACAACTAGGTGGTCAGTGGGGACACAGCGGGGACGGTTTTTCTCGTGTTGTGTCTTTCCAACAACACAAAAGAACCGTCAGACTGTGTGAAAAAGCACTTTTCTCGCTTATTGTCATCCTGAGACGTACAGAATAAACCCGCCCGCGAAGGATCCCCAAAGGCGAGATTCTTCGTAAGTACCGTTTTATGACCTAACCAAATTTGTAAAACAAATTAATGGTAGGTCAAACGCAATGAACATCAAATTTGCACGACCAAAGGAAGTGTACAAATTTGCAATGTTCGACTGCAAATACTGCCAGTCTCAGAATGACATAAAGCTGAAATCTAGGATGACATTTTTCACACAGCCTGCCGTCCCCGCTGTGTCCCTCTACCATCAACATTTTTATCTTTACCTGTATAGAACCCTCCTAAGTGGCAATAATAAAGCAAGAGACGCAATCTCGCTTTATCAATATATTGTATTAGGAGGTGAATTTAATGTCGCCAAAGAAAAATAACAACGACGGTGAGGATAACAAAGATAAAAAATTATTCGATCGGATCAAGGACAGACAGGGATTTTATACTATTTTAATACTATGCATAGTCATTATTACAGCAACAGCCCTTTGGGTTGATAACCAACAAGGAGATCCTTTCATAAGTGAAGGTCCCACCAATCCCTTCGGAGAGGATGAACAACCTGAAATCACCTTAGTGGAAGATGATGAAAAAGACACGGATAAAACACAGGAAACAGGTAAAATAGGCGAAGGGAAACCTGCAGACGGCAAGGTTACGGACTCAAAGAAAAAACCACAGGAAAAAGGAAATGAAAATACCGTAGAAAAAGACAGCAAGACTGAGAAAACAAAAAAATCATCTGCAGAAAAATATAATGAAATAGAAGAAACAATGGCAACCTTCGATCCTGAAGACATGGAAGAAGTTCTAATCACCGAAACCATGGCGGTACCGGTAACAGGCAAATTAACGTTACCTTTTGCCGAAGACCATCTGGTATATCACAAGACTCTCGACCAATGGAGTACTCACAAAGGAATAGATATAAAGGCAGAGGAAGGTGCCCCGGTAAAGGCGGCACTGGACGGCGAAGTGGTGGAGGTTATCAATGATACCATCATGGGAATCACTATTGTAATCAGACATGACAGCGAATTATCAACCATATACAGCAACCTTTCCACAGATGCAATGGTGGAAGTAGGGGAACAGGTTAAAAAAGGACAAACTATCAGCGGGGTAGGCAAAACAGCATCCAATAAGACGTTAGAAGGTCCTTTATTACATTTTCAGGTACTCAGGGGTGACAAATTTGTGAACCCTGAATTGTATTTAGGGAAGATTTCGGAATCTTAACCCCAAGAATTTAACAAAATAATTCTAAAATGCTAATCCCTCTCATATTATAGACTAGATGCTACAATAGAGGGGGGTTAGCCATGAAGGAGTACATAGAAAAGCGGGCTGTTGAAATAGCTGACTATATTATTAAGAAAGGAGCAACAGTTAGGCAGGCAGCTCGTGTATATGGAGTCAGCAAATCCACAGTCCATAAGGATGTAACAGAGAGACTTCCCAAGATAAACCCTCTAAAGGCTAGTCAAGTAAAGGTCATACTTGATATCAATAAGGCGGAAAGGCATATAAGAGGTGGTAAAGCTACAAAGATGAAATATGAAGCAATGAACAA
>JAAZJW010000139.1 GCA_012800145.1 Clostridiales bacterium
GGTTGATGTTGGACCCTTCCAGAAATCCTTGGAGTATTTCCCCTTCGAAGGGTGCATCTTCTATTTCCGCATTTTCCTTCAGTATGTAATAGGATTGGCCGTATTTGTCCAGGTCGTTAACATTCAGGATATTGATAATATCAATTTGGTCTACTGCTTGTCCGTCTACAATAATTTCACCGTTATTGCTCAGTCGGAAGTCATCCCCGTCTAGAATAACATTCCCGTTTCGGCCTAATAATTGATAACCCTCATCTGTAACAACTTCACCGTTTCCATTCAAATAAAAACTTCCGTTTCTAGTATACATTTCACCTTGGGGAGACGTCACCCTGAAAAAGCCTCTTCCGCTTATGGCAAAATCCAGGGCGTTCCCCGTTTCTTCCAATGTTCCCTGATTAAAATCAGTATGAGTCCTTTCAAATCTGCGTCCGCTGTTTATGGTTCCTATAACATCAAAGTTCGGCTTATATATCAAATCGGCAACCACGGCCCCGTCTGCCGTTAACTGCCCCTGAGGATTTATATCAATATTATTGTTTTCTACCTGTATCCTGTTGTTTTGTCTGTCTAATACAAAGTTTCCTTCGGAAGTGTCTATTCTCCCTTCAAGATTACGCCCGTAGGTCCTCAGGTATCCGTTTTCGTCTACAACAAAATTCAATTCCCTGCTGTAACTGGTGCCCATAGGGCTGTCAACTATGAAAAAACCCCTTTCCGTGGTGATATTGAATCCTTCGCCGTCTCTGTTTATTTCCAAACTGCCGTTTGTTTTTATGGGATTCGCAGGTAATTGTCCCCTTATCTTTTTGATTAACACCTCGGGAAAGGCTTCCGATACCATAATATCTTTTTTAAATCCGGTTGTGTTTGTATTTGCCATGTTGTTGGATGCGATGTCAAGCCTTTTTTGGCTTGTCTGCATACCGGACACTGCTGTGTACAGTCCTCTGAACATTTTTTTCACCTCGTTTGGGATCCTTCGATAGCGCCGTTTATACTGATCATCTCAGGATGACATTTTAACGATTGTTAAACCATTGTTAAACTATTGTTAAACCATTGTTAAACTATTGTTATTGGGATCCCCATGATTCATGGTTTATAATTCCTCATATTATATTATCGGAATGTTTCTGGTTTCTCTTTAGGCTTTTTTCATGAACCATGAGGACAGGGTCCCTGATCGAAATAGGCTAATCGTGGGACCGTCCCCATGATTCATTCCGGAGTTTTATTGTTTTTATGGTTTAGACCCCTGCTCCCATTGCACTGCTCCTGCTTTTCTCCAACATTTCCATGGAATCCAAGGCGGTGCCTGTACCGTTTGCAACGCAGGAGATTGCATTTTCCGCAATATGTACGGCTATGCCTGTCCGCTCTTCGATTAATTTATCAAAGCCCCAGAGGAGTGTGCCTCCTCCGGCCATGAATATCCCGTGATTGGCAATGTCGGCAGCCAGTTCGGGAGGGGTTCTTTCCAATACACTATGTACGGCATCTGCAATGGATGATACGGATTCCTCCAGTGCTCCCAGGATTTCCCCGCTGTTTATTTCTATGTTAACAGGCAAACCTGAAATAAGGTTCCTTCCCCTTATTTGCATACTCACCTGTTCTTGCCTTGCATAGGCACCACCGATTCTGATCTTTACTTCTTCTGCCGTTCTCTCACCTATCATGGTGTTATGGCTTTTTCTTATGTACCTGATAATTGCTTCGTCAAATCTGTCACCTGCAACTTTGATAGATGTATTTACAACCATGCCTCCCAGGGATATAACGGCTATATCCGTAGTCCCGCCACCTATATCCACAATCATATGTCCGTAAGGCTGGGCTATGTCTATTCCCGCACCTATAGCCGAAGCAATCGGTTCCTCTATCAAGTATGTTACCCTTGCGCCCGCTTCGTTGGTGGCATCTATAACAGCCCTTTTTTCTACTTCCGTTACCCCGCTGGGGACACATACAATTATTTTAGGTTTGAAGAATAACCTTTTCCCGATTGTTTTCCGAATAAAATATTTCAACATCCTTTCTGTTATATCGTAATTAGAAATGACCCCGTCTTTCAGGGGCTTGGTGGCAACTATGCTGCCGGGTGTTCGTCCCAGCATTTTACGCGCCTCTTCCCCTACCGCTAATATCTGATTTGTATTTTTATCAATCGCAACCACAGAAGGTTCCTGCAGGACTATACCTTTTCCCTTTACAAAAACTAAAACACTGGAGGTACCTAAGTCTATACCAATATTCGATCCAAACCCAATCATCTTCTTCCCCACTTTCATATATTTGTTCAGTTCTTCAAATCGATAATGTAAATATTCAGTTAAAGATTTTTTTCTTTCTAACCATATATATTTCGCTGTTTTCATAGAAACTCCTTTTTTAGTTAGTAATTTAATATTTATCTGAAAGTTCGGTACCATCCTGAAATAACAAAATGCATAATAATACCGGTCGCAACACTCTGACAATTGTTAAACTATTGTTGAACCATTGTTAAACAATTGTTGAACTATCGTTAAGGTGTCGGACCGGTATATTGTAAATTACTGAATCTATTTCATCTTTTTTTTGTTCATTGCTTCATATTTCATCTTTGTAGCTTTACCACCTCTTATATGCCTTTCCGCCTTATTGATATCAAGTATGACCTTCACTTGACTAGCCTTTAGAGGGTTTATCTTGGGAAGTCTCTCTGTTA
>JAAZJW010000140.1 GCA_012800145.1 Clostridiales bacterium
GATTTTAATTGACGGCAAAAACCTTGCAAAAATGAACATAAAAGAACGTTCTGAAGACAATCTGGGAATGCTTCCCCAAAATCCGGAAAACCTGTTTGTAGAAAAAACAGTAGGACTGGATTTATATGAAATGCTGTCCGATACAAAATTGTCGGAAAAGGAAAAGGCGGAGAAAATCGGAACAATAACAGAATTTGTTGGGATTGAGGGACTTCTTTCCAGGCACCCATATGATTTGAGCGGGGGAGAACAACAAAAAGCAGCCCTGGCAAAGGTGCTTTTAATGGAACCCAAAATATTATTGCTGGACGAGCCTACAAAAGGATTGGATGCTTACTTTAAGATGGAATTGGCAGGCCTTATTGAAAGGCTGACGGCACAAGGGGTAACTGTTATTATGGCATCCCATGACATTGAATTTTGTGCAAAATATGCAGATGTATGTGCCATGTGTTTTGACGGGAACATAATAACAGCCAACACAGCTAGGGACTTTTTCGCAGGAAACAGTTTTTATACAACGGCAGCGAATCGAATAGCCCGACATATTTGTCGCGATGCGGTAACGATAGAGGATGTGATTGAATTATGCAAGCAAACAGGCAGGCAGACAACTGCATAAACAGGTGCACATTAACAACGGCAGTGCTTATGTTTTTTATTATTCCGATCACTATTTTGTTCGGTATGTTTTTCCTGGATGATAGAAAATATTATTTTATCAGTCTTCTAATGGTTATATATGCCATAATCCCCTTTGCCATGATATTCGAAAACAGAAAACCTCAAGCTAGGGAATTGGTGATTATTGCGGTACTGTCGGCTATTGCCGTTGCCGGGCGGGGGGCGTTTTTTATGTTGCCTCAATTCAAACCCGTTATTGCTATTGTCATTATTGCAGGTGCATGTTTCGGGGCAGAATCAGGCTTTCTTGTAGGTGCGATTGCAGGATTTGTGTCTAATCTTTTCTTTGGCCAAGGACCATGGACCCCATGGCAAATGTTCTGTTTTGGTATTATCGGTTTTTTATCGGGTGTTCTTTATAAAAAAGGAATCCTTAAAAATACAAGACTATCCCTGTGCATTTTCGGGGGTCTGTCCACATTTTTTATCTATGGAGGGATTATAAACATCAGCTCGCTGTTGATTTTTATGCCCCGATTTTCATGGAAGGCTCTACTTGCCACCTATGTTTCGGGATTTTGGTTCGATATTGTGCATACTGCTGCCACAGTATTTTTTCTGTACATCATCTCCCAACCCATGATTGAGAAATTAGAACGGGTTAAAACAAAGTATGGTTTGATGTAACAGGAGTTTCTTGAAATTATATGCTACAATATAAATATAATACTGTGTAAAGTGCTATTTTACAGATGGGAAGGGGATTCAATAGCAGTGAATAGAAAAAATCAATCATCAGAAAGAATCAAGAGATTGAAGGACTATGTCGGAGGGCTCAGGTCCAATTTGGATGGGAAAAAACTATATGCCGAATATAAAGAAGACATAGAAAACGTAACTCCTCAGGAAGCATTTGAAATTTTCCATGGTTTAATAGAGGAAGGAGTCAAACCTGACGAGATTTTAATATTTCTTGATAAAGCAATCAATGTTTTTCATAAAAGTCTGTTTAATCATAGATGGGAAAAGCCTAAAAATAACAATTTCCTTATGGATTTAATAAAGGAAAATGAGGGACTGGTAAAGAAAACAGACGAAATCAAAATATTGTTAAAAGAATCCGATCTTCAAACGAAAAAACAAAACCTTTTTCCAAAGATAGCGGAACTGCGGGAATTTGATGCCCACTATCTTAAAAAAGAAAATATCCTGTTTCCTTACATGGAAAACGCAATGCCCAAATTCCATGGTTTATCTATAATGTGGGCCCTTCATGATGTTGTCAGGGCCAGGATTAAAAAAGCCATTGATATTGTAAAGGATGATAACAGCACGGAGGAACAATTAAACAAGGCTATAGCCGACGTATTTTTTGGAATGCTGGGACTGAAGAAAAAGGAAGAACTCATTTTATTTCCTTCGGCAAGTGAAGTCTTAAGTGAAGACGATTGGCATCAAATGTACAAACAAAGCCTGGAATACGACTTTCCGTTTATAGAAAAACCCGATGCTAAAATAGCCGATGATGAAACAAAAATATTTGAAGGAGGCAAGTTTAAAACAGAAACAGGGGAATTGGACTTTGAGGATATATTGATGATATTCAATGCGTTACCTGTGGATCTGACCTTTGTGGACGAGAACAACAAAGTGAAATTTTTTACAAGACCGAAGGACAGAATTTTTCCCCGTTCACCGGCGATTATAGGAAGAGACGTAAACAATTGCCATCCTCCATCAAGCGTCCATATTGTCGAAGAAATAATAGAAAGTTTTCGAAGCGGTAAAGAGGATTCCGCTAAATTTTGGATCAATGTAAAGGATAAAATGATATTAATACAATATTTTGCCCTGAGGGACAATGAGGGAACATACAGAGGAACCCTGGAAGTCAGCCAGGATATAACAGAAATACGACAGTTAGAAGGTGAAAGAAGACTTTTGAAATGGAATGAAGGGGAATTGTAAAATTCACCGTAGGGTATCATTGCTATGAAAGTTGTAGGGGCGGGCGACAGACTGTGTGAAAAGGCACAATTCCTACTTTTCTGTCAGCTGAAATAGTAGGGGCAGACGACCCTGTCTGCCCGGGGTGGACAGGGTCGTCCACCCCGATTTTTATAGCAATGACAATTTTTACACAGTCTGTCATCTGCCCCTGCCCGAAAAGAACGTTTTTGTTTATTGCGGCATGGGCAACATATGCAAATTCTGAGATGGACAGTATTAATGGTGCTCGCGAAGAGTCCCTATCAGGAATTTTTCGCACCGCCCCGTTACATTCAGTACAATACAATTTGTGTATTATCCGGTATAATTAGTTAATGGGAAATGTTGTTATGTGTTGTAATATATTGTATAGATAAGGGAACGGGGGTGATATTATGGATCGTCAAAGGCTTCTGCAAATGGTTAAAAAAGGTGAGGATTCCAAAACTCAATTTAAAGTGAAGATAGATAGTATTAATGCATTGGCTGCTGAGATTGGAGCTTTTACTAACTCCCAGGGGGGCAAGATTATAATTGGAATTTCAGATGATGGGAAAATTGTAGGTATTAATGATTTAAACAGATTAAATCAGATGATATCCAATGCTGCATCAAACAAGTTGGAACCGCCCATCAATGTGACAACGGAAAATCTTATTTGTGATGATAGACTGGTGGTTATATTAAATGTGCCCCAAGGCGAAAACAAACCTTATACGTCTAATAGAACGGATTATTGGATAAAGGTCGGTGCAGATAAAAGGAGAGCTACAAGGAAAGAACTTCGGCGTTTGATGCAGGCTTCGGGAGATGTATATGCTGATGAAATGTCGGTTCCAGCTACCTCAACGGATGATATCGATATGTTCTTTTTCAGGGAATTTTACGAAAATGAGTTTGGCATTCTTTTGGGGGAAATCTCTCTTTCAATCGAAAAACTCCTGGCAAACCTTAAGTTACTTAAAGATGATAATTTAACCCTTTCAGGTCTCTTGCTTTTTGGCAAAAACCCTGAAAGAATAAAACCTCAGTTTATAATCAAGGCGGTAGCCTTTTATGGGACCGACATCAGTTCGAAACAGTATCTTGACAGTGAAAACATTGAAGGCAGAATGCTTAACCAATACGAAAATGCCATGGGGTTTCTCAAAAGGAACCTACGAAAAGTTCAGAGAGGACAGAATGTAAATTTCCCGGGCTTATGGGAAATACCAGAGATTGCGCTACAAGAAGCAGTGGTAAATGCCCTTGTCCACAGAGATTATTTTATAAATAGTAGCATTCGGATATTTATATTCGATGACAGGGTAGAAATCATCAGTCCCGGAAAATTGCTGAATACAGTAACTATTGATAATATTAAACAGGGCAGACAGATTGCAAGAAATCCTATTCTTTTGTCCTATATTCCTAAGCTCAGAATTCCCTATAGAGGTATAGGTTCAGGCATAAAACGGATGATTGCCGAATGTAAATCTGC
>JAAZJW010000141.1 GCA_012800145.1 Clostridiales bacterium
ACATCAAATTGTCCGAAAATTAAAGTAGCGACTGCCACTGTAGCAATATATATTGCAGGTACTTCTATGGAAATAACACCTCTGTACACTAGGTATATTCCACCTAATATCAATAATATCGCTGATGTTTCTCCTAAAGAGCCTCCTATATTCCCCATCAACATATCGAATAACTTAGGCGCCTTATCCGGAACTTCGGTAAGCCCCTTTACAAAACTCAAGGGTGTCGCTGTAGATATGGCATCCGCACCGGGCTCAACCCAGCTCGTCATATGCCCGGTATACGAAACCATCAGCATAATCCTAGCCGCTAATGCAGGGTTCATAAAGTTGTGGCCTATCCCTCCGAAAAATTGTTTTACAATTACTATAGCGATGACGGCTCCCAGAACCGGGATCCACCATGGAGCGGAAGACGGTATATTAAAAGCTAATAATAACCCTGTCACTACCGCGCTCAAATCATTAATAGTTATGGGCTGTTTTCTTATCTTCTGGAACACAGCTTCCGCAACAACAGCTGTGACAACCGACAAGAGTATAATTTTTGCTCCGTTTATCCTAAAATAATATAATGCCCCTAATGTTGCAGGTAACAGTGCAATTATTACATCCAACATTACTTTTTGTATCGTGTTTCCATCCCTGATATGGGGTGAAGAAGATACAAATAATCTTTCTTCCATCAATTTTCCCTCCCATCAATTAATTACTTTGCTTTTTCTTTTTCTCAGCAATCGCAGCCTTTGCTACTCTAATAGACTGTAATAAAGGTCGTTTTGATGGACAAATAAATGAGCATGAACCACATTCGATACAATCTGCCGCCCTATATTTTTCTGCATGTTCCATCATATTGTTTAAGGAATATGCGCTGATTAGTAACGGTTGAAGATTAACAGGACAGATTTCAACGCATTTACCGCAGCGTATACATTGTTCCGGTTCCGGAATTCTTGCTTCCTCTTCATCAAATATCAATAAACCGGAAGAACCTTTTGTTATTACAACTTCATCTGTGTATTGAGCTACTCCCATCATAGGTCCACCCATAATGATTTTCCCAGGAGTTTTGGAATAACCCCCACATTGCTCAATTACTTCCTTAATAGGCACCCCTACCTTTACTAACAGGTTTTTAGGATTGGCTATGGCATTGCCTGCGACAGTGGTTATTCTTTCGATGGAAGGCATTCCCGTTTTTAACACCTTGGCAACTTCTGCTGCCGTTGCAACATTGTGTACAACCACTCCTGCATCCGATGAGCTTCCTCCCGCAGGTACTTCCTTGCCTGTGCAGGCATAAACCAACTGGTCGCTTGCACCCTGTGGGTATTTTGTATGAAGCGCAACGATTTTAATGTTAGGATATTGTTTTGCAGCTTTTTTCATAGATTCAATGGCATCAGGCTTGTTGTCTTCTATGCCTATATAGCCGTTTTTCGAATTTTTTGCCTTCATCATTGCCCTCAGACCGTAGATAATGTCCTCCGGATTTTCTAACATCAGACGATGGTCTGCTGTTAGATAGGGTTCACATTCTGCTCCGTTTAATATGAAATTATCAACTTTTTTGTCTTTTAATTCTGTTATTTTGACATGGGTTGGAAATGTAGCACCCCCCATACCGACTATTCCTGCGTCCCTTACAGCAGCTACGATTTCCTCAGGCTTTAATGATCCAATGTCTCCTACCGGTTTTATAGAAGGATGTACCTCATTTAAACCGTCAGATTCAATAACGATGGCCTGAACTTCACCGCCGGAAGCATCCGGTATTTTGGTGATTTCCTTAACAGTGCCGGATACACTTGAATGTATCAGCGCTGAAATAAAAGCATCCGATTCCCCTATCCGCTCTCCCACGGTGACACGATCCCCAACCTTTACCAAAGGCTGGCAAGGTGCACCTGCATGCTGTTTTAATGGAATAGACACAACATTTGGTTCAACAGCCTTTTCTACCTTAAGATGAGCTGTTGCTTCCTTATAGCCGGGGGGATGAATACCGCCCCTAAAGGTTAAAGACTTCATTGCATATTTCACCCCTTAATTATTATTTGATTATAGTTTTAAAAATTTATACCCTGCCTTTAAATCGGCGTATTTATATATGTTAACTGTTAATTAAAATATATAAATATATAAACAAAATAAAATATTGTATACTAAATCTACTGAATATTACAAAAACATGTATAGAACAGCACAAACAGTATCAATATTCCTTGTTTAAATACATTTAAAATTATTTAAAATCTATAATCATTAATTTATTGTTATTAAATAATTGCCTACACTACTATATTAGTATAAAATCCGACATTTAACAAGCATTATGGCCTATCTTTTGCATATTTTTTATTTATACTTCCTTATTTATTGTTATACCACCCGGGCCAGCATTTCCTAAATTCTCAGTAGCATCCTTTGCCACTTATTTCTTAATTACCTCCACAGTCCTAAATAAATTATCAGAAAAACAACTTTGGAGTTTGTAGAGTTCCTGATTTTTTTCAATTATTTTTAAGGATTCCGCAGTATTCCTTTCTTGATATTCGATCATCTTTTTTACATCATCTGCACTGGCAAAATCCTTGGGTAGGTTTGTTTTATCAACCTTTTCGAGCATTTCACTTAGGAGTTTTTGATGTCTTCCCAATATTTCCCTATATTCATCTAATTTTGCTTCCCCATTATCAAGGCTATATAGGCTATCGGAATATTGTTCCAACAATTCCAATAGGGAATTCATATCTTCTATAATTTCCTTTGTGCCCTTATTTTCATTGTTTAGATAGTGCACCTGTTTTTGAGGTATATGCATTTGCCCTATATATGCATCCTTGTAAATTTCCCTTACCCTGTCCACTTTATTCTCTATATTTTCCCTTTTGGTGGAGGCAAATGTATAAACCTTATATGCGCCATTTGATTTATATGTAAAATGGGGTAAATTATGATTGTTCAGGTTTTCAACCAATGACCCTATATTTTTGTTATCGGATATACTAGCTACTTGTATCATATATATCGACATAGGATTTAAATTGATTACTTCTTCACCTAGCCCTTTCCCCTCAGCCCCTTGATCAACATCCCCCTGCTTTTCCTGTGTACTCTCCTCCGTTTCGCCGTTCTCCCGGAAAATAGTTTCCTCAGGCGATTTCAACATTTCATCAGTGTTAATTGTAGGTATAACCCACCACTCGGTAATTTTTGATCCTATTATTATGGCCATTATGGGTAATATGAATAAAAATAATAAAACTATTGTTATATTGATTTTCTTCTGTCTTCCTCTTATGCCTATTCTGGATCTTCTCAAAATAATCCCCCCCAACATAAAAAAATAATATTTTTTGTTACAGGTAAACAATATCGATTAATATGTACCTGACCATAAAAACAGACAGGTTTTATTGAATACTTGTCTTAATATATATATAATAAAATTGCAAAATTATTCCTTGGGGGAGAAAATATGCAAACAAATATAAAAAAGAGATATCCTTGATCAACCAAAAATATCTCTTTTTTGTTTATAGTCTAACTGCCTTCATAAACCTAGTAGCATAATACCGATCTGACAATTTATCTGTTACAATACGTCCTCTGGATGTGGATGCATGAATTATCTGTCCATTTCCTAAATATATTCCCACATGGCCTATGTTATCACCTATTCTGCCTTCTGTATCAAAAAACACCAAATCACCTTTTTGTAAATTTTCTCTGCCCACGGATGTCCCAATTGTAGCTTGTGCACTGGCTGTTCTCGGTAGATTAATTCCCTTGGACTTTAGATATTCCCCATAATATGTCTTTAATATATAAGAAGTGAAGCCCGAACAATCAAAACCGTTTGGTCCGTTTCCACCGTACACATACCCTTTGCCTAAATATTTTGATGTAACAGTTTCTATATCACCGAAAACCTCCCTACCGGCTCCTGATCTGCTGACACTAAAGGTATCGGTCAGCAAAACTTTAACATATTTGCTTTCTACCCAACCTTCCAGATCTTCCGATGTGATTATATTATACCAACCTTCGGCATAATCCCTTATGTAAACTGTTTCGTCCTTTTTTAATTTTGTAACACACGCCGTATCACTTTTTGGTTGCTGTTTCAACGTGGCAGAATCAATGTTTATATTTCCTTTTGGAAAATTATATGTAATTTTAATATAGTCTGAATGCACCCAACCTTTGATATTGTTGCCTAAAATGACTTCATACCATTTTTCTGGTGTATCAGATGTATTGATAATAGTAACTGTATCACCGCGACGGATCTGTGTAATTCTGGGATTGTCAGTAGACGCTCCTGATCTCACATTCAGGACATCTGCTATAACATCACCCCTTTTGAGACTGTTTTCTCCGGGTAAATCGTTGTTAATTACGATTTCCCCTGAAAAAACCCACCCTTTCCCTCGGCCATTCGGAGTTTCTACACAATACCAGCCGTCTGATATGTCTTTTACAGTAACCTTATTTCCCATATTTAACTTGTCCAACTGTTGGCTATTAAAATCCCTTTCCTGCCTTATGGTTGCCTCAGGTGCGATTACCGTAGCCTTATAATCTAATCCAAATGCTAAAGAGGTAAACAATAACATAGTTGCCAGACTGATACATATAGTATATTTACCTATGTTTCTTAAAATGTTCATCATCCCCCCTATTTAAAATAATGATTTTTTCTTAATATCTATAGACTATTCGACCTGCATTTAAATTGTCCTGCTTTTTTTGCCATATTTTTTGCAGAATTTTTGTTTTTATGGAGAAAAATTCCCTGGCAAAGAAGCGTTCAAAACTATCGATATAATAAAAAAACCAACCGGGGCTGAAATTTCAACCCTGATTGGCTCTGAACTTAATAACCAACAAAACCATAAAAAATGTATTTAGACTGCTCCTATATTCTGCTGTTTTTTATTGTTTTATTAGTTTATATACCCTTTCCATGTCTTTTTTATCTTTATTTACTATCGGTCTGAATGTATTTTCTGTTTTACTTCCTCCCCAAAACGCCGGTATATTTTTAAATTCCTCTGTTATAGTCCCATCCGGCGCCTTGGTTAACCTTAACTGTACCATTAGACTATCTGCATATTTCGGTATCCTTCTTTCTACGAACAAAAAATCCCCCAAACTATGATATATCCTTTTGCCCTTATATATTTCTATCTCTTGCACCGCATGAGGATGGCCCCCTATTATTAGGTCTATCCCCATATCTATTAAATAACGTCCATATGATTTTTGCCTGGGTGTAACATCATGAGTACCTTGCCCGCCCCAATGTACTAATGCTACTATGTAATCTGTTCCTAATTCCTTAAAATATTCTACGTCCCTTTTTATCATACTGTCGGTCGCATAGATCCCGTTAAACCCGTTATAGGCCAACAAGCCTATTTTGAACCCGTCTTTTTCATATATTTCTTTCCTGTCAACTACTATATCCCCCAGTTCAACACTATTCGATTTCATTTCATTTGTTCCGAACCACCTTATTCCATTGGCATTGAGATTTCTTATGCTATCATCAAAACCTGATTGCAAATAATCTCCCATGTGGTTGTTTACCACCCCAAAATATGTTATCCCGCTTTTTTTTATTATATCTATATATTTTGGGTCCGCCTTATAGGTATAAATTTTCCCTTCTCTATAATTTTTGTTGTTTGTAAATACATTCTCTAGATTCGCTACTATTAAATCTTTGTCCTTGAATTCCTCTTTTACTCCACTAAAAAAGTACTCGGCACCTTTTTCATTATACACATCTTGAAACCTATGTTTACTGCCAAAACTTGTCCCTAAACAGACGTCCCCTAGGAACAATGCCTCTATCGTTACATGCTCTGTTTCCCGTTCCTCAATTATTGTGTGATCAGGGCCATCGGTTACTACCATATTTTGTCCGGCTCCAAGTCCCCCAATTAATATCATTGATAATATTATCGATACTGTTTTGAATTTCATAATTCCTTATCTCCCCTCTATTCGCATTTACAATCCCCCTGTAAACAAGCACCGGGTATTTTTATTCCTCCGAATAATGAGCCAATTTAGGCGAAGGAGGAACTGTCCTTTTATGGGCGGAATTTTCATGCATTTTTTGTATGATCCTCATATCCCTTTCTGGTATAGATTTACCATCCAGATATAAATCAATTTTTTCATAGGTCGTGCCCATTTCCTTTTCATCAGTTTGGCCCTTCCATAATCCGGCCGAAGGGTCCTTATTAATAACCTTTTTGGGTACACCCAGCGCCTCAGCCCATTCATATACCTCATGTTTTTTCAATTCGGCTATGGGTTGAAGGTCTACCCCGCCATCACCATATTTGGTAAAATATCCGGTATACATTTCCGCTTTATTGTCTGTGCCCACCACCAAGTAATTCAAATTATTAGCAATTACATAAAGTGTACTCATCCTTAATCTTGCTCTCAGATTAGCGTCCGTTAATTTTATTGCATTATTGTTAAATAT
>JAAZJW010000142.1 GCA_012800145.1 Clostridiales bacterium
CCTTTCTATTATCTGTGCATATTTACCCTTGACCGATTTTGATATGCCTACACCGAATATGGCATCGATTATGGTTGTATATCCATTGAAATCGAAATCGAAATCATTATGGATTTTCATGCCGTAGTTCTGCACGATTTGCATCTGTTGTTCAGTTGAGGGGGTACATTTATTTTTATCCCCAACAAACAGAATGGTTACATTTATATTCTTTAAATGTAAGAGCCTGGCCATCGCAAAACCGTCACCGCCATTATTGCCATTTCCGCAGACAATAACAACCCTTTTCAGATCAAACATTCCCTCATGTAGTTCTTCCACCGCACTGAGTGCCGCTTTTTCCATGAGCACCATTCCGGGTACTCCCATTTTATTGATTATGGAAGCATCGCATCTTTTCATTTCACTACTGCTCAGTAAATATTCCATTTTATTTCTCCTTTCTCTAGGTGTGGCAGGTAACCCATTTTAAAATCCATCTTGCCCCGTCTTCCAACATATTTGTGGTTACAAAGTGACCCAGGCCCGGGTATTCTATCATGTTTATTTTTGTTTTGTCTTCATATAAAGGTTTTATTTTACTATAGAAATCTTGTTGAGGTATCTTGGATACCACATCGTCCTCAGCACCATGTAACATGAGCAAGGGTCTGTCAATCAGTTTATGTAAATTATTCATCGGATCTGATAATTCTACTTTTTCAATTAAATCTCTTTCCTCAACCGTATCTGAAGTTAACTGTTTCAAAAATATTTGATTTGACATTTTCCAATTGAAAGAACCGTTCAGTATTACTGAAGTTTTTACGTTCTTGCTATGAGCAAACACCCCGGCAGAGGTGAATCCACCCATAGAATGACCTGCTACGATCATGTTTTCGGGGTCAGAATCATATTTATTTATCAACTCTTCTGCCAGGATATCAAATTCCTCCACATTATTTAAAATAACCCTCCAGAAATATTTAGCAGCTTTGTTATCATCTTCATAGTTTATAGGATTCCTTTCACCATGATATATTGCATCCGGAATTACTACCTGACATCCGAGATTTGACAATATAAAACCCCTGAATCTTTGGTTTTCTTTGGTGGAACTCCAGCCATGATAAAATACTATTGTGGGAAGCGGCCCATCTTTTCTTTCAGGAACCAACCTTATACATGGTATACCCCTGATATTTATGTTTTCTTCTTTTATGTTTCTATTGTTTAATAAATAAGGCATCCAGCACACCCCTTTCTGCCCATTTTGTTTTCCTCATAACCATTTTACATCATTTTGGCTAATTTTTCATAATATTTTATAAATCAGTGCCAATACTACTATAGAGAACGACATTCTAAAAATAAAAATTGAATAATCTGAACCGTGAATAAATAAATTATACAGGAGGAAAAAGGTGAGTAAAAAATATTCTAAACCGAGTGATGAAGTTCTGAAGGAAAAATTGACGCCTATACAATATAAAGTTACACAAAAGGATGCTACGGAAAGACCATTTTCGAGTGAATACAATGACAACGATAAAGAAGGTATATATGTAGATATAGTTTCGGGGGAGCCTTTATTCAGCTCAAAACATAAATTTAATGCGGGTTGTGGATGGCCCAGTTTTTCAAAACCCATAGAAAATGATAATGTTATCGAAAAAAAAGATATCACCCATGGTATGAGAAGGACAGAAGTCCGGAGCAAACACGGAGATTCGCATCTGGGACATGTGTTTGACGACGGACCGGAAAACATGGGTGGACTCAGATATTGTATAAATGGTGCTGCTTTAAAATTTATCGGGAAGGAGGACCTGGAAAAAGAAGGTTATGGGGAGTATTTAAAAATGTTTGAATAATGAGGGTGAAAACAATTCCCAGTACATTAGGTACCACAAAAAGTTCTGTAAGGAATGGCTGAAGGCTCGGGCAGCCTTGAATATTTAATCTGTCCAATAGAATGAGCATAGGGATTTGAAAGCGCATCGAGAAACCGTTTCATAACACTGTAATCTTCCCGTTCCTCTGCAGCCTCCAGTGCTTCCTCTACCCTGTGATTGCGAGGGATCAACGCAGGATTCGAGTTTTTCATAAGCCGGCGGGACAGATCCCTCGATTCTTCTTGTCTATCAAGTCTCCTTTGCCACAGATCATACCATTCTAAAAATTCTTCAGATTCAAACAGAGTTGTATCTTCGAATTTATCGAAGGTCAGAGCTAAAAAGGTATTGGTGTAATCAGCACCATATTTGTGCATAGCACCAAGAAGCCTTTCCATAAAAGACCTGTCTCCTAGTTCCGCATTAAATATCCCCAATTTCGCTCTCATCCCGGATAACCAATTTTGATTATACAATTGAATAAATTCAGAAACAGCACCCTTGGACAACTTTATTGCCTTTTCCTTTTCTTCATGTAATAAAGGCAAGAGTGTCTCGGCAAATCTGGCAAGGTTCCATAACCCGATATATGGCTGGTTATTATAAGCATATCTTCCATAGGTATCAATTGAACTGAACACTGTTTTCGGATCATATGTATCCATAAAAGCACAAGGCCCGTAATCAATAGTTTCCCCACTAATGGTCATGTTATCCGTATTCATCACTCCGTGAACAAAGCCTACTAATTGCCATTTAGCGATTAAATCAGCCTGGCGCCTAATCACTTCTTCGAGCAGAAATAAATAGGGATTTTCAACCGTATTACTATCCGGAAAATGTCTTTGCAATGTATAGTCTGCCAGGGCTTTCAGATCATCAACAGTACCCAAGCTTGCGGCATATTGAAATGTACCGACACGCAAATGGCTGTCGGCTACCCTTGTCAAGACTGCCCCGGGCAGCTCGGTTTCACGAATTACGGATTCACCGGTTGTTACCACCGCCAGACTGCGTGTAGTCGCAATACCGAGGGCATGCATGGCCTCACTGATTATATATTCCCTAAGCATTGGTCCTAATACCGCGCGGCCGTCGCCGTGGCGGGAATAAGGGGTTCTACCCGATCCCTTTAACTGGATGTCAAACCTTTCATCTTGAGGAGTAATCTGTTCGCCAATTAGCATGGCTCTGCCATCCCCCAATGTAGTAAAATATCCGAATTGATGGCCTGCATAAGCCTGCGCAATCGGTGAAGAACCGTCAGGAATTTGGTTGCCGGCAAGTATTGCAACGCCCTCCTCATCCTGTAAATCCTGAATGTCCAACCCCAGGGATTCTGCCAACGAATAGTTGAGGATTACCAATTCCGGATGGAATACCGGGCTTAAGTCTAAACTGGAGAAGAATAACTCGGGCAATTGAGCATAACTGTTTTCCAGTTTCCAGCCTGATTTTGTCCTTTTTTCTATTTCAGTCATTATATTTACCTTCCTTATTATGCTTTTTTATATTATGTTTATAGTTTAGTATCTATTTTTACCGTTTGTTTTATACATTGGAAGGAGCGGCCATGAGCCAAATTTATCCTATATATCTCGGAATTTGCACATTATATTCCATATCACAGTAAACGAAAACATTATTTTTAAATGCAGTTCGGGGGTCGGGTTTATACTGCGCCTCTCAGGATGACAAAAAGGTGGGATTTTCATAACAATAACAAGGGGCGATTGAAATCGCCCCTACAACCGTATTAATCTTCTAGTTGTTTATCAATAGCTTCGAGTTGCTTTTTGAGATAGTCTTTTCGCTCTTGGAGTAATTCCTTTTGTGTTTTCGAAGAATCTTGATCGGCGATAAAACCCCTTCCAAAACCACGTCCGAAACCACGCCCAAAGCCTCGCCCAAAACCACGTCTACAGGCAAATCCTAATCCTCTTCCAAAACCGGTGCCATACCCTGTTGCACCCTCATCTACGCAATATCCTAAACCTCTTCCTGTCATTGGTCCTGCACCTGTTGGGCCGCTTCCATCGCCTCCTGGCATATGGCTCACCTCCTTATGAATTTACAACATATACTGTTATTCCTGATATGTTTGGTTAATGACATATGTCATCTATAATCTTTATTATACCCGAATAATGACATATGTCAATATCCATATTGTTATATGTGTTGTTATATGTGTTGTTATATGTTCATATTGTTATATGTTTCAGCCTAAACCCATATTTCAAACATAAATATATTGACAAACCGGGTCGAACAGAATTGACTGACTATAATTCCGCACTACTTTACTTTTATTTTGACAACATTTGTTGTATGATTTGTGTTTACGGAGTTATCTATGTGTTCTATAATGAATGTATAGTGAAAGGCCAAATTTAAATAAAATCCGGCATTATTATTTATAAAATAACTTATGATGAGTTAAGATTGGAGTTGGTTGAATGTTTCGCGGGATAAAAAATATTTTTATAATTTTGTTAATAGGCGTACTTGCGTCCGGCATACCGATTTATATAAACAGAATTAATATCAATGCCCTGATACCGGATGCTATTTCTGATAGAAACGTTGTTGCTGTTACAACCGAACAAAATGTGATTTCTTCTGACCATGTACAAATTAAACTTGGATTCTCCCCAAAAACTAAAAAGAACTATTTTAATTTCTTCTTTGAAGAGTCTGACCCGTTTACTGTTGAATTACTATCTAATAATGAACAAATTTCGAACTTGCCCCCGGATAAATTAATATCATCAAACAACTATAAAGCAATGGAATTTTACAATAATGATGTTCAATATGTCACATTTGAATTTGAACAAAAAAAATTAGACCTGCCGGACGGTTCCTATAATCTGAAAATTATACCTAATATCAAGGACAAAAAGATAGACATTGCAGACCATGAATTTCATATTAATTTTAATACAGACGGAAGTTATGTCCAGGCTATCCCCTCCGTTAAAAGTGGAGAAATGGCTCTGACCCTCTATTTTCCGGACAATGAATTTAACCATTTAATACCTATTACCCGAGTTGTAAGAGCCAATACATACCCTCTTACCACAACCATCAGAAATATTGAACAAGGCCCTGATGAAAGTTTGGGATTGCCAACAATTTCCCCTATCCCCATAGGCAGTTCAGCCGGGAGGGTTGGGGATACGGTTCATGTCAGATTGCCGAGAAACATCAGTGAATTCGATCATGGCTCAACAAAAGCTACCACCGCTATAAATAGTTTTGTAAGGTCCTTAACCTCATCTAGCGGGGTTTCTAAGGTCCAATTCCGTTTAACCGGCCAATATTCGAATGATCCTTTTCATGGAATAGATATGAACGAACCCTTTTTTCCGACAAATAAACCGGAAATCTATACAGCCTATATAACAGACACCGATAGATTTTTACTGGTGCCAATTCCCCTGGATATATTCGGAGATCGATATAATAGTGGCGACATTGAAACAATATTTAATTTAATGAAATTTAAAGCATTACCCAAAGTTTACAATGCTAAAAGACATCCAATTGTGCCTAGCAATATTGAGCTATTAGACTACAGTATTAATAACAAAAAGCTTACCTTAATTTTTAATGAAGATTTTATAAAAACCTATGAACATAATCCAAACCGCCATGTAATGATGGTTGACGGAATCGTATTTACCTTTATGTCCCTTGAAAATATAGACTCTGTTAATATTAAAATAGAACCTGATTCCACAGGTTCTAGTAGAAGACAATTGTTAAATTATGATTTTACCATGCCAACCCATATCAACCCGGAAAAGGAACAACCTCCTGAATTAAACCTAGGTTATCTTCCAAAATAAAACCATATATTTCCTTCGGTCAGCATTTTCCTGAACTTATTTTTTATAGCGTTGATAAACGGGATCCTGGTAATCGGCAGAACCAAAAAGAACCCCAAGACATCTGTTATTATTCCGGGAGCTAACAAAAAAGCTCCCCCAACGACTACACATAGCCCCCCTAAAAGTTCATCTGCGGGCATTCTTCCCTGACCTATGTCAGATCTTATCCTTGAGATTATATGTCTGCCTTCTCTCTTGGCAAGATAGGCTCCCGTAAAACCCGTTCCGATTACAATCGCCAGGGTATATTTAAAACCTATATGACTGCCTATTTTTAGTAAAATGGCAAAGTCTATGAGGGGCAGTAAAGTAAACAATAAAATCAGTCTGAATAACATTTTTTCACTCCTAAAGTGCAGATCCTTTGTGGGTCGGATTTTTCCTGTCCGTTTCGGGATGACAAAAAATCTAGAATACCCTGGTTTTGCCTCTGTAGACTAATCCACCTTTGGCGTCTATTGTAATTATCTCTCCGTCGTTTAACTTTTTAGTCGCCATATACGCACCGACCAATGTTGTTTTTCGCAAATTTAATCCTACAATGGCCCCATGGCTCGTTAATCCGCCTTCCTCCGTAATTATGGCGGATGCCTTTTCCATGAGCGGGACAAGTTCCTTATCGGTAAATTTTGTCACCAGAATGTCTCCCTCTTTCACCTTATCATAATCATCACCATCAACTACTATGACAACTTTTCCTGTAATAGATTCATTTCCTATTGCTGTTCCGAACAAAATAACCTCACCTACGGTGTGGACCTTAATTAAATTTGTAGTACCTGATGCCCCTACGGGCACCCCTGCCGTGATAACTACAAGATCACCGCTATTAATAAGCTCGGCTTCCAGTGCCTTCTCCACAGATACGGCTATTACATCGTCGGTAGAATGGAGTCGTTTGGTTAATACAGCATTTACGCCCCAACTTAAGGCCAGTCTTCTTCTGATACGTTCATCTGTTACAGCTGCAACAATTGTTTCTGCGGGTCTGAACTTGGACACCATTCTGGCTGTAAACCCCGTGGCTGTAGCTGTTAAAATAGCGGATGCACCCAAATCTGCGGCTATTCTACACGTTGCATAGCTAATAGCATCCGTTACCAACCTCTCCCTTTCTATAGACTTAGCCTCCAGTGAATCTGCATAGTTAATTGCCTTTTCTGTGCGTTTGGCAATATCACTCATAATTTTTACTGCCTCCACGGGATATTTGCCCATAGCCGTTTCCCCTGACAGCATAATTGCATCGGTACCGTCAAATATGGCATTTGCAACATCTGTTGCTTCCGCACGGGTTGGCCTCGGATTTCTTATCATGGAATCTAACATTTGAGTTGCCGTGATAACAGGTTTGCCGGCCTTATTACATTTCCTTATTAACTCCTTTTGTGCCAACGGAATTTCCTCTGTGGAAATTTCCACCCCTAAATCCCCTCTTGCTATCATTATTCCATCGGATACTCTGATAATCTCATCTATATTGTCTAAACCTTCCTGATTCTCAATTTTAGAAATGACCTGGATATGGTATACATTATTTTTTTCCAAGACCTCCCTAATGGCCAAGACATCAGATGCTTTTCTGACAAAGGAGGCGGCTATAAAATCTACGTCTTTTTTTATGCCAAACTCGATATCAAGTTTATCTTTTTCAGTAATAGAAGGTAGATTAAGCTTTACATTAGGGACATTAACACCTTTATGATCTGATATGATTCCCCCATTTTCGACTACACACTCAATATCTGTATTATCAATTATTTTCTCTACCCGCAATCCTACCAGTCCATCATCTATTAAAATAGTATTCCCTATTTTTACGTCCTTGGGGAGTCCATCATAACTTATACTACATATTGTATCATCCCCTAACACATCCCTTGTAGTAATTGTAAAATTTTGCCCTTCCTTAAGTTCTACTTCTCCATCTTTAAACTTCCCGGTTCTGATTTCTGAACCTTTAGTGTCCAACAAAATGGCTACGGATTTATTTAATTCCCATCTTACTTCCTTTATTGTGTTTATCCTCTGTTCATGTTCTTCATGGTCCCCATGTGAAAAATTGAGCCTGGCAACATCCAACCCATTTACTACTAGCTGTTCAAATATGTCTCTTGATTCACTGGCAGGGCCAATGGTACATACAATTTTTGTCTTTTTCATCTGAATACCCCCCAATTAACCTACATATTAATTAAATTGATAATACATTTGCTAATTCATAGCTGTCTATGTCAAAACTGCCTTCAATACTCAAGGCTTCATCCAAATCCATATCAATAATGTCCTTGCCTCGCATCCCTATAGCCCTATTTTTGGCTCCCTGTATTAATAATTCTACAGCCTTTGCTCCCATTTTGCTGGCTAGAATTCTATCAAAAGCCGTCGGACTGCCCCCCCGTTGAATATGACCCAATATAGTAGCCCTTGTTTCAATGCCTGTTTTTTCCTTAATCTCATCACTTATTTTAATGGGATCCCCAACACCCTCGGTTAATATAATTATACTATGCAACTTGCCCCTATTTCTTCCTCTTAAAAGTTTTCTGCATACTTCATCAATACTGAATTCCATCTCCGGCAGGATAATACTTTCCGCTCCGCTGGCAAGCCCTGCAAATAAGGCTATATTCCCGCAGTCACGGCCCATAACCTCAATAATGTTGGCTCTTCCATGGGATATTGAGGTTTCCCTTATTTTACTTATAGCATCCACCACCGTATTAACTGAGGTATCAAAACCTATTGTATAATCCGTATAACCTAAATCGTTGTCTATGGTTCCCGGAATACCAATTGTAGGTATGCCTAAAGAATTCAAAACCTTTGCTCCCTTAAGGGAACCGCCTCCACCGATTATCACTATTCCGTCTATACCTAAAACCTTGATTACATTCATGGCTTTTCTCTGTCCCTCTTCGGTTTTAAATTCTTCGCTTCTGGTTGTTTTTAAAATAGTTCCACCCCTATGAATAATATCTGCTACAGAAGACAGGTTCATCTCTTCAATCTGTGCGTTAATTAAACCGGTAAAACCGTCTTTCACAGATAAAACCCTGACATTATTATAGATACTGCTTCTTACAACTGCACGTATTGCTGCATTCATTCCCGGTGCATCCCCGCCACTGGTTAACACGGCTATTTTTTCCAAAACTTGACCCCCTCTGCATTTATGTTATAGTCCGAGACTGAACAAAGCCGAATGGCATTCTTCTGCCTCCGCTCTGGGTACCAAAATTTCACAAGCTCCTTTTTTATCATTTTCATTAATCGGTTTAATTTTTATTAAGAAGCCCTCCGCCACTAATACTTCCTTTATATTGTCTGCATCTTGGCGTGTATTAGATATATATATAACTGTCCACATTTGCCAGGCCTCCTTCGGCAATTCCGGTATAATATAAAAATTTCATTTTATTTCGTATTATAACATATACTAGTACTCTTTGTTATATAGTGATATTTTAAAATTAAACTACCTTCACATTTCCTGCCCCAAAAAAATTAAGTAATTTATTTATTAATTCATCGTCCGGTTTAACCCATAGTTCCTTGTCGGCTTTGAGCCTCTCTTCACTTTCCTCTATATATATTATTATGGGTGTTTTACCGCTATATTGCTTGAAAATCGGTTTTGTCTTTTCAATTAAACCCCAATCCTTCTTGTTCTTGATTTTGATATATAACCTTTTGCTCTTTCCGGTATCCAAGTTTTTTAGCTCATTTCCCGAAATTTTTAATAGGGGATTTATTGTATTAACTAAAACTTTTGGTTGTTCTTCTTCCTTAACGTTTAATGTACCCTCCATAATTACAAGGTTTTCCTCATTTATAAGATTGTTATAATGTTTGAAGGTTTTAGGAAATATAATACATTCTATGTTTCCAAACAGGTCTTCCAGATTTACAAAAGCCATCATTTGGTTATTCTTTGTAGTTTTAATATTTACCTCTGTGATCATTCCCCCCACTACTATAGATTGTCCGTCTTCTAATGTGGATTCCTCAGGATTATCACCGGCTTCCAGAAGCTCGCTGCTGTTAGTAGTAACAATATGTTCTAATTCTCTTTCAAATTCCGATAAAGGATGTCCACTGATATAAAATCCTACAACGTCTTTTTCCATGCTTAATTTTGTTTTTTCATTGAATTCTTGTATATCGGGAAAATTAAATTGATTTATTGAGGCATCCATTTCATTATTTATTTGAAAAAGGTCTATTTGTCCCTCTATTTTTCTCCTTCTTTCTTGTTGTACTCCATCAATAATTGCTTCATAACTGGAAAGCAACTGAGCGCGATTAACACCTAAACAATCTAAAGCACCACATTTAATCAGGCCTTCCACCGCCCTTTTGTTTATATCTTTGGATTCCATTCTCTGACAGAAATCTAAAAAGCTTGTAAATTCCCCATCATTTCTCCTGATTTCAACTAAATTGTCTATCATACCCACGCCCACATTTTTAACGGCACTTAGGGCAAACCTTATGCTCCTGTTTTCGACTGCAAATTTACTAAAACTCTTATTGATGTCAGGCGGCAATACATGTATTCCCTGTCTTTTGCAATCTTGAATATATTGCACTATTTTCGGTGTGCTGCCCATAACACTGGTCATAAGAGCCGCCATAAATTCCACCTTATAATAACGCTTCAGATAGGCTGTTTCATATGCCAACACCGCATATGCCGCTCCATGTGATTTGTTAAAAGCATAGTTGGCAAACTCCAGCATTTCATCATATAATTTATTCCCTATATGTTCCGGCACACCGTTTCTTATGCATCCCGGAATTTCCACTTCGCCTTTATCATCAGTTGTTCCATATATAAAGTTTTTCCTTTCTTGTTCCATTATATCCATCTGTTTTTTACTCATGGCACGTCTCACAAGGTCCGATCTGCCATAGCTGTACCCCGCCAAGTCTCTTACTATCTGCATAACCTGTTCTTGATACACTAAACAGCCATAGGTGACATTTAATATAGGCTCTAAACTTTCATGCATATATCCTATATCCTGCGGGTTATTTTTGTTTTCTATATATTTAGGTATAGAGTCCATTGGCCCGGGACGATAAAGAGAAATTCCGGCGATAATATCCTCAAAACAATCAGGTTTTAATTCTTTCAAAAATTGAATCATTCCGGCGCTTTCAAGTTGGAAGACCCCTAAGGTTTCGCCTTTACTTATTAGGTCATATACACCCTTATCCTCGTAATCGCAGTCAGTAAAATCCACGTCTATATTATGATTTTCCTTAATGAGTTCCAGTGTATCATTGATTACAGTCAAGGTCCTTAAGCCCAAAAAATCCATTTTGAGCAAACCTAATTCTTCTAACGTACCCATGGTGAACTGGGTAGTAACACTGTCGTCATGCAAATATAGGGGCACATGTTTTTCCAGGGGTTCTTTGGATATCACTACCCCCGCTGCATGGGTGGAGGCATGCCTCGGTAGGCCTTCCAGCTTTTTTGCCATATCTATTAAATATTTTGCTTCCGTATTTTCCCTGTATGCCTTCTTAAACCCCGGGCTCATATTGAGAGCCTTGTCTATTGTCATTCCCATGGAAAGTGGAATTTGTTTGGCTATCTTGTCCACCTCACTGTATGGCATATCGATTACCCTGCCCACATCCCTGATGGCCGCCCTTGCTGCCATGGTTCCGAATGTAATTATTTGTGCGACTTTATCCTCCCCATATTTTTGTTTCACATAGTCTATGACTTCCTCCCGTCTTTCATAACAAAAATCTATATCTATATCAGGAAGGGATATTCTTTCAGGGTTTAAAAATCGTTCGAAAATGAGGCCATATTTAACAGGGTCAATGTCTGTTATACCTAAAGTATAAGCAACAATACTCCCGGCGGCACTTCCCCTGCCCGGTCCTACCGGTATTTTGTTGTCCTTTGCATATTTGATAAAGTCCCAAACTATAAGAAAATATTCAATATAACCCATGCTTTCAATAACAGCAAGCTCTTTATCCAGACGATCTTTCAGCTCCTCCGTTACAGGACTGTATCGTCTTTCCAATCCCTCGAAACAAATCTTCTTTAAATAATCAAATTTGGATATATCATATGGCACTCTGTATTCCGGCAAATGTATGGTGTCAAAATCGAAATCCACATTACACTGCTCTGCTATTTTCACCGTGTTTGATATGGCCTCCGGAACAGACGCAAAAATTTGTTTCATTTCCCCCGGTGATTTCAAATAGAATTCATTGTTGGGAAACTTCATGCGGTCCGTATCTTCTTTTGTTTTTCCCGTTTGGATACAAAGCAGAATGTCATGTGTTTCAGCATCTTCCTTGTTTATATAATGAACATCATTAGTAGCTACCAGAGGTATGTCCAATTCTTTGCCGAGTTTTATCAATTGCGGGTTTATTCTTTTCTGTTCCTCCGTGTTGTGGTCCTGCAGTTCTAAATAAAAACAATCTTCTTCGAATATATCTTTGAGCTTTAACGCCAAATCTTTAGCCATTTTGTATTGGCCTCCAAATAGAAGTCGATTGATGTCCCCTGCCAAACACCCACTCAGGCCGATCAGCCCTTTACTGAATTTCGAAAGTTCTTCGTAATCTATCCGCGGTTTGTAATAAAAACCCCTTAAAAATCCGTTAGAGACCAACTCTACTAAGTTTTGATATCCCTCTTGGTTTTTAGCCAACAGCACAAGGTGTCCCTGATTTTTGTCCTTTTGCGGATCCTTATTTTCCATCGTCCTTGCCGCAGTATACATTTCACAACCTATTATGGGTTTGATTCCTTTCTTCTTCGCAGCCTTATAAAAATCCACCACGCCGAACATAGCACCGTGGTCGGTAATTGCTACGGCATTCATCCCCAATTCCTTTACCTTATCAATCGTTTTATCTATAACCGAAAATCCATCAAGGAGGCTATATTCTGTATGAACATGTAAATGAATAAAGCCTGTATTCATTTTTTGCCCTCCTTCAAATTATTTGCTATTTCCCCTATCCTTCTGAGCCTATGGTTTACACCGGATTTACCGATAGGCGGGTTTAACATTCTTCCTAGTTCCCTTAGGCTTGCATCACGGTTCTCTAACCTCAGTTGTGCAATTTCCTTCAGATTTGAAGGTAAGCGCCCCAAGCCCACAGTATCCTCTATATATTTTATGTTCTCAATTTGTTTAATAGATGCATTTACAGTTTTGTCCAGGTTGGCGGTTTCGCAATTAACAATACGATTAACATCATTTCTCATCTGTTTATAAATTCTTATATTTTCCAGATTCAATAATGCGCTATGTGCACCCATAATATTTAATAAATCTGCTATCTGGTCCCCCTCTTTTAGATATATAACATAGTTCTCCTTACGTTCTATTATTTTTGATTTTAGTCCAAAACTGTTGATTAAATTCTTCAACGATTCACTATGAGTTAAACTATGGCTGACGAATTCCAGATGATAGGTTTTTTCCGGGTCACTAATGGAACCTCCCCCCAAAAAAGCACCCCTCAGATACGATCTCCTGCAACATCTTTTCTCCAATAATTCAGTGGGAACCTCATAGGAAATATCATAGAAATTAGCCCTTTTTTTCAATATTCCGGTCCTTTTTAAAATATTATTGCTTCCCATTTCATCAGTTACAGTCATTAAACAATAGTTCCTTTTCCCCAATCTGGGGTTTTTCCTTGCCATAACTTCAATATTTATATTGAACAATGTTTTAAATAATTTGAATAACTTTCTTGCAATCGCAGGATTTTCCGTAACCAATTTTATGTTTAACTTTTGTTTTCCACCTATTAACCGCAATGTACCGCACATTCTTACCAAGGCCGCCAGCTCTGCCATCTGGCAGCAACGGTCCTGTGAATAAACCCGTGCAAGCTCCCCCTTGGTTCTGGATGAAAACGACATAAAATCACCCCCCCTATAACAATGGTTTAACAATAGTTTAACAATAGTTTAACAATGGTTTAACAATGGTTTTTATGACCTAACCCGGTTTGTGCGACCAGAGGGAACAGCAAACCGATGGTAGGTCAAACGCAGCCGGCTGTCCGTTTTGTCAACAACTCACAAGGTTCGTTGGACAAAAAGG
>JAAZJW010000143.1 GCA_012800145.1 Clostridiales bacterium
CCTTTTTGTCCAACGAACCTTGTGAGTTGTTGACAAAACGGACAGCCGGCTGCGTTTGACCTACCATCGGTTTGCTGTTCCCTCTGGTCGCACAAACCGGGTTAGGTCATAAAAACCATTGTTAAACAATTGTTCAATGTCCGGGATATTCCCTTTGCGCAAACAGGTTCTTTAAATAGGTTGTATATAACTGTCTGAGCAAGGTTATTTTTTCATTCATCTCCAATTGCAGTTTCGATACCAATTCTAAATCTCCCGATTCTATACATTCCCCCATTCGGGTAAACAAAGATTTTTTCTTCAATGTATCCTTCATTAAATACTTCCTCAGCTCATTAATGTTTTTCCAATTGATTTCGTCTATATCTGTTGAATCCTCTTCATTATGAACCTTTTTGCAATCTCTTACCAGCTCTATATTGTCCGGTATAATCCTACCCAATAATTCCGTCACCCATCGTGTCAGGGTAGCCTCCTTATAGGAATCAATAATAGCCTCACTGAAGACGTCCCCTGCATATAAAATTTCATTTTTATGCGGTTCTAAATCGAAATTTTTAATATTTTCCCACACCGTGGCCGGCGGCACACCGAATTTCCTGTTCCTTTCCTCTGCTGTATAATGTTCAAATACATCTTTCTCACTTCTGTACGCCCTGTCTTTTTGGAGATAAAATTTTTCCTCACCTTCTTTTTTAAAAAAGTCAGTTTCTAATTGTTTAGTTGTTTTGTGCGACTCTACAACAGCCTTTATTCCATCGAGCATTGTCTGATAAATTGAGGCTAAGGCCAGGTATGTGTTAGTTGCGGGATTTGATGATCTTACCTCAAATCTTGTCGACATCGGGTTATTCGCATCCCTGATTAAACCGACCAGCACCGTTCGGTTTCTGGAGGGAATTTCGACATTATGGCCTACCGAAGCCACTATGCATACCGGCGCTTCAAATCCGGGTTTTAGCCGATTAAAAGCGTCATTAGTTGCCGCTATAAAGGGGTTTACTACTTCATAGTTTCCAAGCAGTCCGAAAAGGCCCCCCCAGCCCAAAATACTCAAATAGTCTGTTTCTCTGGTTTCGGGAGTAAATATATTGACATATCTCCCGTTATCAAGCCTAATACATGCACCTATATGCATGTGTTTTCCGCTGCCGGCTACTCCCTCAATAGGTTTGGCCATAAATGTTACCTCCAGCCCATGCCTTTCAAAGGTTTCTTCTACAATTTCTCTGACAAATAACTCATTATCCGCAGCCTGCAACGGTGTATTATATTTCCAAACTATTTCTAACTGTTCCATTACATGGTTTAATCTGCCGGTCACCCCTATTTTGGCTGTAACCCCACCAACCTCCTTGTGTCCCATTTCCGGTTCCATGCCGTATTTTTTAAGCAACAACATAGTTTCCTCCAGGGCCGTGCGCACACTTCCCTTGGTCCGTTTCCAGTATTGTTCCTTTAGCATTTGGGAGGTGGATAACTTTTCTTCATTGGCGGTGTCACCGGGAGTCTTTACCCAAAATTCCAGTTCCGTGGCCGATGTTAAAAC
>JAAZJW010000144.1 GCA_012800145.1 Clostridiales bacterium
AAATGTATTTGAACGAAACTAATTTAATGTTGACAGGGAACGATATAAAAAATCATTTAAGGGGGAGTGAAAATTGCGTCTTGATGGCGGTGACCCTGGGAAATGACGTGGATGCTAAAATACGGTATTATGAAAGAAAAAGCATAACAAGGGCATTAATATTGGATGCTTGCGCCACTGCAGCAGTGGAGGAAATCTGCGATAGGATATGTGATGAACTGGGAAAAACCGTCAATAAAGAAAACAAAACATTGACATCCAGATATAGCCCCGGTTATGGGGATTTGCCCATTCATATACAAAATGATTTTTTGTCCGTGTTGGGCGCACAAAAAGCAATAGGTCTTACCGCTAATTCCCACAGCATCCTGATACCCAGAAAATCAGTCACAGCCATAGTGGGGGTTGTTGAGGAACACAGGGGAGACCTGAGGTCGCCGGCGAATCATGAAGGGGATGAATCGTATCTTAAAAATCGTAGGGGCGACCTGCGGCCGCCTAATGGAGACACAAAAAATCTATTATCTTCCGAAGATAATACCTGCTTAAGTTGCAAAAATTATTCAACCTGTATGTATAGAAGAGAGGGTGGTAGATGTGGGGGTTATAGAAAAGCTTAAAAGCAGAACTTTATTATTTGACGGTGCCATGGGCACAATGCTCCAAAGCAAGGGTTTAAAATTAGGGGAGTTACCTGACATTGTAAACATCAATTCACCCGAAATGGTAATTGATATACATGAGGGCTACGTAAACTGCGGTGTGGACGTTGTAACTACCAATGCCTTCGGTGCCAATGAAACCAAGCTTAAAGGCAGTGGTTTTACCGTAGAGCAAATTGTAGATGCAGCGGTACAAAATGCCAAAAAAGCAATCGGAGATAAAGATGTGTATGTAGCTCTTGGAATAGGCCCCATAGGAGAACTGCTGGAGCCTATGGGCACATTAAGTTTCGAAGATGCTTACAATATTTTCAAAAGACAAGTTGTACAGGGCGTGAAAAGCGGGGCAGACTTAATATTAATAGAAACCATGATAGATTTATATGAGGCAAAGGCGGCGGTGTTGGCAGCCAAAGAAAACTCTGAACTGCCTGTATTCTGCACCATGAGCTTTGAAGAAGACGGAAGAACTTTCACAGGTTGTAGTGTTGCGTCTATGGTAATGGTGCTTGAGGGGTTAGGTGTAGACGCCCTGGGAGTTAACTGCTCTTTGGGACCCAAAGAGTTGGCACCTATAGTCGACGAAATATTAAGCATGGCCACAATACCCGTTATGGTACAGGCAAACGCAGGATTACCGAGTATAGTTAATGGGGAAACCGTCTTTAATATATCACCTGAGGAATTCTCACATTATAAAAAAATATTTGTAGAAAACGGAGTCAGGATAGTAGGTGGTTGCTGCGGTACCACAGCCGAACATATAAAGCATTTAGTAAACACTGTAAGCAAAATAAAGATACAACCAAAGCAGAATAAGGATTTGAGCGGAGTATGCACTCCAACCAAGGCGGTAATCATAGATGAAGTTAAAGTGATAGGTGAGAGAATCAACCCGACGGGTAAAAAACGGTTCAAAGAAGCACTGGTAAAGGGAGATATAGATTACATTTTAAAAGAAGCTATAGACCAGGTTGAAGCAGGTGCCCATATACTGGATGTTAATGTGGGACTCCCGGAAATCGACGAAGCAAAAACCATGGTCAAGGTAATTAAAGAGATACAATCCATATTAGATGTGCCACTCCAGATAGATTCTACGGACCCCGAAGTTATAGAACAGGGTTTGAGAATTTACAACGGAAAGGCCATAGTCAACTCGGTAAACGGGGAAGACGGAATTTTGGAAAGTATACTGCCCATAGTCAAAAAATACGGTGCTTCGGTTGTAGGTCTCACCCTAGATGAAAAGGGCATACCTTCAAAAGCTGAGGACAGATTCAGAATAGCAGAAAAAATAGTGAAAAAGGCTAAACAATACGGTATAAACGAGGAAGACATATATATAGATTGTCTGACATTGACGGCTGCTGCACAACAAGAAGAGGTAAAAGAAACTGTCAAAGCCCTTTCTATGGTAAAAGAAATACTGAATGTGAAAACCGTACTCGGAGTATCAAACGTATCCTTTGGGCTTCCTAATAGGGACCTTATAAACAGGACATTTTTGGCAGCCACTTTGTTTGCAGGTTTAGACCTGCCTATAATAAATCCTATGGATAAGGACATGATGGATACCATAATGGCATCTAAAGTTTTGTGGAATGAAGATAAAGGAGCGGCGGAATACTTAAAATACAATGAAAATATATCTGATGAACAAGTTGTTATAAAAGACAGTAAAGATAAAAAAGAAGATGATTTGTTTGAAATAATAATAAAGGGGATAAAGGAGAAAGCTAAATCAGCTACCGTAAAATTGTTAGAACATATGGATCCCTTAGATATAGTTGATGAATATATAGTGCCTGCATTGGATTTGGTAGGAGACAAGTATGAAAAAGGAGAAACCTTTTTACCCCAATTAATACAATCGGCGGAGACAGTCAAGAACGTATTTGAGATTATAAGGGAAAGGTTGAGTAAGGAAGGAAGTCCTCAACTCTCCAACGGCAAAATCGTATTGGCTACGGTAAAAGGCGACATTCATGATATAGGCAAAAACATAGTAAAGGTTTTGCTGGAGAACTACAATTTTGAAGTTATAGATCTGGGCAGGGATGTAGCTAAGGAAAAAGTAATAGAAGCAGCGGTTGAAAACGATGTCAAACTAATAGGACTCAGTGCTTTAATGACGACCACCGTAAAAAACATGGAGGAGACAATAAAGTCCCTTAAGGAACTTGACAAGAATTATGTGGTTATGGTCGGCGGTGCGGTATTAAATCAGGATTATGCCGATATGATAAATGCGGATTATTATGCCAAGGATGCAAAGGGAGCCGTGACAATAGCCAAGAAAGTGTTGGGGTAGTCAGTTGGTCGGTTGGTCAGTTGGTCAGTTGGTCAGTTGGTCAGTAGGGGCGACCTTCGGTCGCCGGATTCCCAACTTTTATAGCCGTAGTGGTGGCAGACTGTGTGAAAAATGTCATCCTGAGCGAAGCGAAGGATCTCAAATGGCCTAAAAACGAGATTCTTCGCTACACTCAGAATTTATACGTGTTACCCACACCACGATAAACGAAAGCATTATTGTAAAATATAGATCCTTCG
>JAAZJW010000145.1 GCA_012800145.1 Clostridiales bacterium
CTGCTTATGGAATGACCTTTACCTTGTTAACCACAAGTGAGGGAAATAAAATGGGTAAGACCCAAGCAGGGGCGGTATGGCTGGATCCCGATAAGACATCCCCCTTCGATTTCTATCAATATTGGAGAAATGTTGCGGATACTGATGTTAAAAACTGTCTCTCTCTGCTCACATTTTTACCTATGGACGAGGTGGACAGACTTAGCTCCCTAGAGGGTGCAAAGATAAACAAGGCCAAGGAAGTTCTCGCCTTTGAAGTTACTAAACTGGTTCATGGTGAAAAAGAAGCCAAAAAAGCCGATGAGGCCGCAAAGGCCCTATTTGGGGAAGGAGCATTGGGGGGTTCCGTACCGTCAACCGAAATTTCCGGAAATGAATTTGTAGGCGGCATGGATGTTATCACACTTCTGTCTAAGGTAGGATTAATCCCATCTCGCGGAGAAGGCAGGAGACTCATACAGCAGGGAGGAATTACAATAAATGATGACAGAATAACCGATATCGGTACCCTTATTACGCCCGATTCTTTTGAAAATAATACATTGATGATCAGAAAAGGTAAGAAGACGTATCATCAGGTAGTATTAAATGATAAATAAAAATTGTAGGGGTGGACGACTCTGTCCACCCCCGGGCAGACAGGGTCGTCTGCTCCTACCAATCCCCGGGCAGACAGGGTTGTCTGCCCAAGATGGATAAGGCAAACACATAGGTCTATAGGTTTGCCCCTACATCCTCACCTAGGATGACAATTATGATATCTTTATAGAACCATGGCCTTTTTAGCAGTCCCCTTACATCCCTGACCAACCGACTAACCGGCCCCTGACCAACTGATCACTTACACCTCAAAATAAAATTCAATTCTGTCCTCATCCAACTTCCTAACATTTTCATCTGTCAACTCTTCTTCCACTTTTGTGCCTATTACAAAAATGTCATAATCTATCTCATCTTTTGCTAGTATTTCTAAAATATATTTACCTGAGGGTATGTTTCTGAACATAACCCATATATAATCTTTTCCGAATTCTTCCATAATAAATTCATGTTCTGTAACAATTTCTGTCTGTATAAACCTGCCTATTATTTCCGTCCTGTCTTTTAATGTCATGTCGATATACTTTTTAAATATTATACCTAGGGGATACCCCTCAGGTTCCACAATTTTCTTTTCTATTAAAGATTCTTTAATCCCATAGATATTTGCAATATATTGTATAGAACCTGTCAAAATTCCGCTATGCCCTTCATTCATCATAAATGTTTTTCCAGAATCTATGGTCGCACTTTTTACCGTGACTGTCCCGTCTCCTTTTCTTGTTTCAAGTGAAGATATTATATCCTCACTTTTGTTGTTGAGCATTGCCTTTTTGTCCACTACCAATGTTTCATCAGTTTTTCTGCCTGTGCCTATGAAACAATATAAATTTTTAACCCTGTTATTCAGTATACTTATATTTTTATTTAAATTACTTATAAAACTGTTTTTGTATTTTATATATTCATTCGGAATATAAACATAATTATTATTTCCATCCTCATAGCATAGTACATACCCATAATCATATGCAGGCAACAAATCCCCGAGACCTTGAAAATTTTTATGCAATATTTCAATTTTGTCTTTACCGAGAGGAACGCCCAGCATTCTGGTAATCAACCAAATATATCCTTTTTTTATAATTTCAAATAATTGATTTGTTTGGTTTGGTTTGTTTTCCATCATTTTCCCTGTACTCCAAGTATAATACGCATCTACACTTCCCCTGTTGGGTGTTCCCAAAACCATAAAATTTCCGATATCATAACCATATGATTTATTCTGGATATAGGTGCGTCCCACCAATCCGCCCATACTGTGACATAACAAATCAATTTTTTGATCAGGATATTTTGCTCCTACTTTCAACAGTAAAGGACGGAGAAATTGCTCCACTATATCTTTGCAACTTTTCCGCCAATCATAATAACATACAAATAGATTTTTGTTTAATGTGTACCCCAGATTCTCCAGTTGCCCTATAAATGGCCTGTAAACCCAGGCGGCTACACCAAATCCCCAGCCACATTTACATCCCAGCATTTCACCACCCATAGAGCCCATTAATCCGGGAATAAAAATAATCGGTATCAATTCATCGGACATTATTATATTCCACCCTTCCTGTTTTGCTTAATTATACTTATCCGATGAATAGCAATTATATGAATAAAACATCTCTATTCAACAGCTTTTTCACTGCTATGTTGTTCCCTTGCCCTGCGCCATTGTTCCCGCGCTTTTAGTTGTATCTGCCTTTTTCTCTTGATGTTGGGATGCTCCAGCGCTATACCGTACCACTTGATTGCCTCATTATAATGCCCGAGTTTCCTGTTTAACTCCCCGTTTAAATATGCTAACGTTACTTCATCCAGGCCTGCCTCGGCTATCCTTTCGGTTTGATACGCTTCCTCGAAAAATTTTAATGCATATGCCAAAAATTCCTGTTCTCTCGGATCTTTAACTTCCCTGTAAAGCCATGCTAACCTCAAACAAACACCACCGGTATATGCCTTTGATTTCTTTAATATTTGTGCAATAAACAATGCTATTTTAAAACTTTCCTCCGCTTCCTTGAAGGTGCGGACTCCACCGAAGTCCCGTTCCTTCCATTTAGAACTGACCATTTTCTTTACCATTTTTATTTGATTTTCCCTAATATTGTTAAATTCTCTCTCTGTAGCGGCATAGCCGCAGACAGGGCATACCCATATATAGTAATAATTCGGATTTACATTGTTTTTATATATAACGTTAAAGTCATCTTCCCGTTTCTTTATTCTGAGTGGACGTGTCCTTATTTTTTTCGTAGTAAAATTATATTTACATACACTACAAACACAGTCCTTATCATATAGTAATTTTTCCATTTTTCGTCTCCCTTTGAATTTAACCCTATTTGGCCAAATGTGTAGTATTATATTTGATTATTCTTGTTTTGTACCTTCTATAATGAGCCCATCCCTGGGAGGATAGTAGTCCCTGGTTACCAGTTCCCTTTTTACCTCCCGCCCGTCTTGCAAGTAAACTTTGTGTGTCACAGCCCTATAGCCTCTTTTTCCGCTTTTGCTGATCTTTTTTTCTGATATGTACATATTTCCGTCCTTTTTTACCTGCATTTTGGGCTCGATCGTCTCCACCACTTCGGATTCCAGGTCTACGTATATATCGTCAGTTTTTTTGCCGTACAACCTTATGTGTATTTCCCCACCCCTGACAAAACCCTCTATGTAAACAGGGTACTCTTTGTTATTCCTGAATTTAAGATCTATATAGCCATAGGCAACCGTCGCATCTTGGCCCATGGGAACATAACTGACAGGCAATCCGTGGTTTTGCCTGGATGTTATCTCCATGTCGGACTTGAGAGCAGCCCGATATAATGTTGTAGATACCTGGCAAACCCCGCCCCCGATTCCAACTGTAAATTCACCGCCAACTATAACGGATGCTTCCTTATAGCCCGCTTCTGCGTTCCTGGGACCGGTACTGTTGTTAAAGGAAAATTCCTCTCCCGGCATCAGTACTGTGTTATTAATACTGTTAACCGCAATTTTAATATTTTCCGTTCTGCCCTTGTTCTGACTGTTGAAAATTGTGACAGATTCCCCAATCAGATCCTTAATACTACCCAGGTCCTTACTTGTAATCCCCGGTTCCGTATCCCCTACCTTTATATCTATCGACATACTATTGAAATTATTTATAGCAACCAATATATTCTGTTTCAGAATATCTCTATCTACCTCCATGCCCAAAATTTCTTTTGTAATTATGAAATTCTCATTTTTTCTTTCAATTTTGGCGTTTATAGGCGCCTTATTAATTGTTTTGGAAATTTCACTGATTTTATCTTCCACCCTCGATAAATCATAATTCGGTATTAATTTGATGGTTCGGGGGTTTCTTCTTAAATTTAGAATTGTTTTTATTTTATGAAAATAACCGTTTCCCCTACCCACATTATAGGCTTCTTCTATGCCTTCATCTAATAGATAATACAGATCTATATCCTTGCAGGTTAGAGCCCAGGTATCATCATTGTATACAAGTTGTATTGTAAATTCATCTAACTGTTTTTCCAATTCTTCACTCACTTTTTGCTTTGCTCTGTCAGGTGTAAGTTGGCCAACATCGATGTTGTTAATAAAAATGTTAGAAAAAATTTTGGAACTGTCGAATAGCCAAATATATAAATTTATACACAAGAATATTGCAACGGCAGAAATAATGATAATTATACGAATCTTTTTTGCCAGATTTTTGCCGATCGACGACGAAGCATTCATAGTATAATCCACCTTCCATTGCCCGGGACAACTTAAGGTCAATCCCAGGCAATTTCAACCCATTTTAATATATACTATTTTGCTTCCACTAAAAGTATTCAATAACATTAACAGTCCCAATAAATTCTTACCTCGTCTCCGGTTTTTATGGAATCTGTATAATTTGCTTTCCTCCCGTTTAACAATAAAACCAGTTTTCCATACGCTTTGCTGCGGTCAAAATCAATATAATCAAAAATATCTATGAAAACAACCCCGTCTTTTTTATCGGGAATTTTTATTATGCTATCGTTACATTTGATTGTAATTTCTCCACCCTTTGGTTCGGTCTTTTTATTAGGATAATTTATACTTTTTTGCAGATCTTGTCCAGTTGTTTTTCTTTCAATATTAATATAATCTCCGTTCTTAATATCTTGATCCGACTTTGCTATTTTGTTGTTTATTTTAAAAATATATTCCCCATAATCGACACCCATATATAAGCAAAGGTCACTCATATTTTTTATGCTATCGTATTTAATATGATCCCCATCCTCAATAACGGTATCTTGGGTAGCTATTTTACTGTTTATAACATAATTATATATTTGGGGTGTAGGGTTTTCGTTGATAAATATTTTGTTTTGCAACGGAAGTACATTTTTTAGCAAATACGTCTTTGGTCTGCCCTCTTTCGCAGGGTAAATTTTAATAGCATCCCCATTTTTTATATCGGATTCCATATTGCATACTTCACCGTTAACTATTATTTTGGCTGCCTCCCCGTATTCCCCATGTAACACCCTTTTACTGCCATTTATACTTACGTTTATGGATTTGCCCCTTTCAGGTATCAATTTCCTAGGGTTAAACCCGGTCAAAACCAAAGCATCCTTTACCTTCAGCTTTTTCGTTTGGAAAAGTTTAAACCGCCTTTCGTTTACATATATTTCGATAAAGTCCGGTTCCCGGTCCCTTAATGTTTTAGTTAAAATTCCTATAGGCGTAACATATTCAGGCCCTGAAATAGGTGTTGCAGTTAAAACTGTGTCCTTAAATGCTTCAATACCCCTAACCACTACCCTTTCCTTAGGAAGATTCAATCCCTCCGCAATGAACCTATCGAGCCAAGGCAATTGACTGCCCCCGCCTATTAAAAAAACGGCGCTGGGAGGTTTCCCATTTTGTTCAATAATTTTGTCGGCTATCAAATCTGCCACTTTCCTGATTGTAGGCTCAACCCTCCTCAATATTTCATCACTTTCTATTTCATAAGGTATGTCAACAATACTCGAAAATTTTTGGAGATTTTCTTTGTTCAGGTTAATTTTTAATTTTTCCGCTTCATCAAAGTCCAGCAGATATTCCTTTGCTATTTGTTCTGTAATATCATCCCCTGCACTGGATGTCATCCCGTAGGCTGTTATCGTACCGTCTCTTGTAACAGCAATATCCGAAGTGCCTGCACCGATGTCCACCAATGCCAGATTCAACAGTCTTACATTTTCCGGAACAGCTACTTCAATAGCGGCGATAGGTTCCAATGTCATGTATTTGATTTCCAAACCCAATTTAGAAATCACTGCATACAAACTGTCCACAACCATCTGTGGTAAGAACGTTGCTAAAATGTCTATTGCTATTTTATGCCCCCTATGCCCTAGAGGATCAGTAATCATAACATCATCAATATAATAATGTACTACTGTATAACCAACACAAAAATACCTTGTATATTCCTCGGATTGTTTCTCCAGCTCATGTTTGGCCTTTTGTAGTCCTTCAATTTCAAGACTGTTAATCAGATCCGCATCTATATCCTTTATAGGGTCTGTTTCCCTATAGACAGTAACCTTGTTGGTTTGAAGTGAACGCCCTGCAACCGCAATAGTCACCTCATCTAAAGTGCAATTCGCTTTTTCCTCCAGTGCAAGTTTGACCTTTTCAGCGGCATCCGCCACACTGTTAATATCGTGTATCTGCCCTTCATACATTGCTCTTTTTTTATGGAACTCAGTTTCCATATGTTCCACGATTATTTTATCGTTTTCCCTTTTCCCCAATATACCTATTACACTCCTGGTACCTATATCCAGTGAAAAAACAAAACTGTTATTATCTAACTCTTTGTATGGCATTTAACACATTCCTTCCCATCAATACAGTTATATATAACAGTTCTTCATGAAATTTTATTTTCCTTCATAGGGAGTTAAGCAAAATAATTAATCTATGCCAAGGTCTAAAACAGACTGTATGCAAAAACACTGTTCCTGCATTTTTATGGGCAGACAGAGTCGTCTGTCCCTACCCGAAGATGATAACTTGGTGCCCGGCACCGATGATAATGCCATTTATGGCTTAGCTGATTTATAATAATCGCAATATTCCTTAATTATGCATTCATCACAATTAGGATTTCTGGCGTAACAACACCTTCTGCCATGAAATATCAAAAGGCGATGTGTCAGAATCCATAAGCTTTTGTCCACAGCCTCCTGTAACTGCAGCTCCGTATTTAACACATTCTTAGCATTAGCTATTCCTATTCTATTGGATACCCTGAAAACATGGGTATCTACCGCTATAGCAGGCACACCGAAAGCATTACTTAAAACCACATTAGCTGTTTTCCTTCCTACTCCGGCCAGGGATGTCAAATCCTCCAGGGTATTGGGAACTTCCCCGCCAAATTGTTCTTTCAACTGTCTGCACATTAAAAGAATATGTTTGGACTTGTTCCTGTACAAACCTATTTGTTTTATTCTTTCCTCCAGTTCCTCCCTGGTTAACAATAAGAAATCATCTAGTGTGGGGTAATCCCTAAACAAATCTTTAGTTATTTCATTGACCTTTTTATCTGTGGTTTGGGCTGATAATATTGTAGCCACCAACAATTGAAAGGGAGTTTCGTGGTCGAGTAGACATTTTATGTCCGGATATTCCTTTGTTAAAAGTTTTATAACTTCGCTTGTCTTGCTATTCATGTATTTTCCCCCTTAGGCTATAATTGAATGTAATTTTTATTTTTTATTGTTCGAATTTAAATACCTACCAATAATTTTTAAAACATCCCTATCTTTTTCACTGTCCCGAATGCCAGAAATTAATTTTACAGCTATTTCGGGATCAATATTATACAATGCCCATATGGTTACCTTTCTAATGTCCGGCCTTATATCTCTCAACAAAGGTTCGAGGTGCGGTATGGCGTTTTTGTCTCTTGAGTTCCCCAATGCAATTATTGCATTTCTTTGTAACGCCTTTTTACCTATCCAACCCGAAGCGTTTTCCCTGAATAAAAAGTCAAATTCCTTATTGGACATCTGCAATAATCGTGTTAGGTCTATCCTGTCATATAATTCCATCGGCCTAAATTCTTTGGCCGTCATTTCTTTAATATCTATATTATGGGGACATACATCCTGGCAGGTATCACAACCATATATTCTGTCCCCGATAATCGGCAACATTTCTTCCGGTACAGGTTTTTTTTGTTGTAGTATATTTGACAGACATTTGTTAGCGTCGAATTTATAAGGCCCCTCTATGGCTGATGTCGGACAATGTTCAATGCATAAATTGCATTTCAGACAGTTTGTATCCTTCAAGGACTTGTCCTTTAAGGATACAAACTGTCTGAAATGCAATTTATGCATTGAACATTGTCCGACATCA
>JAAZJW010000146.1 GCA_012800145.1 Clostridiales bacterium
CCCTCATGGGTTTTCTTTTTATAATGCGGCATATTTAATTTCCGAAAATACTCTAAAATTATGGTCAATATATTTGTGAAATCCGTGTCCACTATATTGCAGTGCTGCACATTTACTATCTCATAAAATTTTCCCTTACTGTGAAGTCCTAGTGCTAATGGCCCATCCTTTTCTTCATCACCGAATGTATATTCCATCTTGTTTCTATATCCCTGCGCCATAGGGCTTTCTTCTATGCCCAAATAATTAATGTCCAGCCCCTCCTTGTTGAACAAATCCAGTATCTGTTTTTCCTTTAATTTTAATTCATTTTCATAGGTCAGTGTTTGATAAGCACATCCGCCGCATGCCCCAAAATGGGGACAGCCTATTTCGGTTTCCAGGGGGGATTTTTCCAGTACATTGGTTATTTTAGCCTCAATATGACCCTTCCTTTTTTTGCTCACCTTTGCCTCTACCTTTTGTCCCTCAATGCCTCCTTTTACTTTAACCTTTTGTCCCTCATATTCCCCCTCCCCTTTGTCCGGAAACGCTACCCTATCTATATTAAATTCAATTAAATCGTTTTTTCTGAGCATAATTTTTCTCCCCATATTCTTGTATGTCCCAAAACCTTTTTCCTATTTATAATTATATCATTGACCCAACTTTTTTCATTCCATAGTTTTATACAGAATTATTCGCCATGTTACACCAAACCCAAAATTATAATAATACCCTCAAAGGTTATTGTATTATTAACCCCGCTTTATTATAATAGGATTACTATAAAAGATGTTGAGAAACTATAACAATCTGATAAAATAATACCATAATTCTAAAGGGGGAAAAATTGTGCTTTGTGCAAAGTGTGGTAAAGAAACACCTGACGACAGTAAATTTTGTCAACATTGCGGAAGTGATATTGTATTTCCCGGTGACCGTAAATCTGAAACGAAAATTGATAAAGGAATCATACAAAGTAGTGCAGATAATTACAATTGGATATATGAATTTTCTTTTTGGAAAAATCCCGTTGTTCTTATCGCTACCTATAAAATAGTGTTATTATCCCTGTTAGCCCCAGCCCTGCTGATGTTTTTTTTAACATTGAACGATGATGGAATAACACCTGCCCTTAAAATATTTATATCCATCATGGGCTACGGCGTCATTTTAATGACAGTATTGCTGATTATGGGATATCTGTTAATAGGACTGTTATATGGCGGTAAATACTATGTTTTGTTTGAAATGAACGATAAAGGAATCAATCATGTTCAGTTGGATAAACAATTTAAAAAAGCCCAGGCCCTAGGGTTCCTCACCGCATTGTTAGGTGCTGCATCCGGAAATGTAGCCGCCGGAGGTGCCGGGACTTTGGGAGCTGCTAAAAAAAGTCTTTATACCGGCTTTAAAAATGTTAAATCTGTAAAAATTCATCCGAGAAGAAATACAATATATTTAAAAGAATCCTTCACACATAACCAAGTCTATGCAGAACGTGAAGATTTCCAATTTGTAAAAAGATATATTTTGGATCATTGTCCGAAGAACATAAAAATTGTCGAAAAATAAAAAATTCGGTGGCATCCATATTAATTTGTTATTGAATTTTTTGTTATGAAATATTAAATACAAGTTTTTGATTTATAATATACATACATTTTCGCTGGCTATCTGTAATTTAGAACCGAGGAATCAAATTATTGCAGAAAAAATAAATATAATATATTTCTCAAAGAAGGGAGCATAACAATGGAAAGAAAATTTTGTGAACATTGCGGATCTGCAATGGAATCTGATGACATTTTTTGTCCTTCATGCGGAAAGAGGATAACCGACACAGACGCGAATATTGAAGAAAACGATGTTCTAATAGAACCTGATGAACCCGAGGCACCTGAAATGTCCCAGGTTTACCAAGCACCTCAACCTCCCGGGCCATCTCAAACCTATCAGGCACCTCAGATCCCCGGGATATCCCAACCATCCCAGCCATCCTCTATACAACAAACAATCAGCGCTAATCCTTTTAAGCAGTTTTCGAGCAATATAGGTCCTGACCAAGTCAGCAAAAGAACATCAAGCAGGGGAATGATTATAGGCGGTGCTATCGCTATAACAATATTGATTGCCATTATTGCGAGTATTATATTATTTCTTAAATAGCCCCAGGGTGGCGGGGGGTGGCGAAAGACGGGTGATGGCGTAGAAACATTTTGTTTGCCGCCCCTCAAACTATCCTCTCCCCGCATATTCTGCAAAATTTTGCTCCGGGGGTGTTTTCATGGCCATTGGAACATATTATCCGGTCAATAACTTCCACAACAGGCCTTTCTGCTCCGCATCTGCTACAAAACCGGGCGCCTTCATTCCAAGGTTTCCCGCAACTGCACACAAGGGGGATATCTATAGGTTCTTCTATTTCCGCAGGTTTCCCCGTATCTACAGGTTCTCCGATTTTTGCATTATCAAGGACCCTAGGAATTTTTAGAATCCGTGACGGTTGTTTTATGGCAGAATAAATTTCATCCATTTTTGTAAGCGAAGATTCCATGGATTTTTCGCGCTGTGCCGTCTGTTCGTTGCCCACCAAAATCATATTTTCTATTTCACCGAGCAGGGCTTTCACAAAATCGCCTCCTGAAATAATACTTTTTGTTATCTGTGACAGTTTGGGTACGTCCCCTTTTGTCACTTTTGTCAACTCGTCCCCTTTTGTCAACTTTTGATTATTTTTTCTTCAAAAACAACATCTGTCTCGGAAAGTCCGTTGTGAAGCATGGATGTCAAAAGCGGTACGGCCTCCGCAAGACCGTTCGTTTCAGGCATTGTAAAAAATGCTGCGATAATAACCTGTGTACCGGCACCTAATAAATCTATTACATCACCAATTTTAGAAAGCACAAGAGCAATTGGGGCACCATACCCCGTGAGAAGCGTAACACCCGCAACGACTTTTGCCAATGCGGAAGAAATAAAAGACATCATATTAATCAAATTGTCAACATCCTGCCATGTTGCAACATTAGTAGGGTCAACGAAAAACCCCTCACTAAAAGCCATCTCATATTTTTTCATGATTAAAACCAATTGGTCAATGCTTTCACAAACAGTTTTGAATGAATCCGGATTAATACTTGTAATCCACTCTGCGCTGTCTGTGTCTGCTCTAAGATAGTCCCTTGCCAAATTGCGTATATGGTCCTCAAAATTGCGCCTTTGTTCCTGCTCCATTTTAGACCATTCTCTCCATTGGGTTTCATGCCAATTTTGCGGGGGTTTTTCACCTTTTTTAACTAAACTGACAATCCCACTGCCAGACAGTAATTTAGCTGTTTTTTCCGAGGTTTCATTTTCCAATGTTATTCTGTCTTTCGACATATAATTAGCATAACGTGTCCTGTATACTTCAGATATTACCGGACTTACATTATCTTCAGCCTTAAATCTTTGCTCCCAGGTATCAATATATTCAAAAAATGCCTGGCTTAATTGTTCCGATAGCTTGGAAAGATTTTCAGAAACATTTTCGTAAGAAAAGATCCATTTAGAAGTTTCTCCGGCGGCTGTCTTTCCTGTGGTATAGGCTATACCTATTTCCCCTCGCATTTCTTTTAACAATACCTGAAACTCCTCTTTAAATATATCCTGATCCTTTGCAACTTTGGAAAGTTTCATTTCTAAATTACTTATTTCCTGTTTATATTTAGCTATTTTTTTGGGCATTGCCTTTACACCGGCTTCCTGAAGGATTACCTTTTCACCCCATCTTTTTGTCAGACCTTGAAGAGATTTTGTAGGGTTCTTTGCTAATTCTTTTTCAAATATTTTAAGGAATGCTTTAGAAGTTTCAAGTTCCTGCCCCATTTGAATAAGCTGTTTTTCTATATCGGGGATTTTACCGCCTACACTTTTAATATCCGACTTTAATACAGCAGATTTCGCTGCGAGAGTACGTTTTACATCAGTTTGTTCCAAAATCCGTTTCTGTAAAGTATTAGATTCGATATTTACGGCCGAACCTTGAGAAATACCCCATTCTATAAATAAAAAGGCCAGTTCCATCAACAGGCTCACAAAATCATCGAAAATTCTTTTAGCGGCACTGTCGCGAAGTTTATATGAAAATTCGAGGTATTTTGTCATGACAAGGCATTTTGTGAAAAACACATCACTTAATCCTAATTTATCATATAGACCATTTATCGAATTTTTTACTTCCTCTTCTGTAACCCTTGCAAGAAAAGAAATAATACCCTTTCCAAAATACCCTATATCTCTGTCAAGTCCGGCATCCATCCCGTAAGCCTTACTATATATTCCTTCCAAGGTCTCCCTCACATATTCATCAGGGGACAATTCTGCCTCCAGTCTCACTATCTTTCCTTCTACCGGTTCACCGGGCATTTGGAAAGCTAAAACCCCATTTTTCTGCTCCCCGGC
>JAAZJW010000147.1 GCA_012800145.1 Clostridiales bacterium
CAGACTGTGTGAAAAATGTCATCCTGAGCGAAGCGAAGGATCTCAAATGGCCTGAAAACGAGATTCTTCGCTACGCTCAGAATGACAAAAAGCGGGAAAAGTGCTTTTTCACACAGTCTGATGAGCAGGATTAGTTTGACCCGCGAAGGATCTGTATTTTAAAATAATGCTTTCCTTCATTGTGGCATGGGTAACATACGCAAATTCTGAAACGAATGGATGATTTTCCCAGGGTTCCATTCATGAATCCTAGGAAATATTTAGAGGGTTTTCGCAGATAATGTAGAATATATTATGGATTTACTCTTAATTTTATGATATTGGAGGCATTGATGTGAAAATTGCTATTGGAAGTGACCATGCCGGATATGAATTAAAGGAACTTGTTAAGAAACATTTACAGGAAAAAGGTCACGGTATAAGGGATTTTGGGACGGATTCAACTGAATCCACGGATTATCCCGATTTTGCCGAAAAGGTAGGAGAAGCTGTAGCAGCAGGGGATTTCGAAAGGGGCATATTGATTTGCGGAACGGGGATAGGTATTTCCATAGCTGCCAATAAGATACCAGGGGTGTATTGTGGTTTGGTCGGGGATTGTTTTTCAGCCAAGGCATCAAGATGGCATAACAACACCAATGTTATAGCATTGGGAGCGAGGGTAATAGGACCCGGGCTCGCTTTAGAAATTATCGATACGTGGTTGGAGACGAAATTTAAGGGTGATAGGCACCAAAGAAGAATCGACAAAATTGTTGAGATTGAAAAAAGATATTCACAATGATATATTAAGCTGTGTGGAAATTGTCATTCCGACCCAACACTCAGGCCTTGAAATGGGGTTTTCCATAATTATTATTATTTGAATTAGTATGATAAATCTATTAAAATTGTTAACCGGGTGTTGGGGAAGAATCTTGCTTTTGGATCCTTCGGGGGCCAAGCTTATTCTGCATGTCTCAGGATGACATTTAAACGATTGTTTAACCATTGTAAACTATTGTTCAACCATTGTTCAACTATTGTTAAACCATTGTTCAACCATTGTTCAATTGGAAGGAGTTATATTATGCGTCCGTCTTGGGATGAATATTTTATGGAAATAGCGGAGGTAGTCAAAACACGGTCAACCTGTTTGCGCAGACAGGTTGGAGCGGTTATTGTTAAAGACAAACAAATTTTATCAACCGGATATAATGGTGCACCTTCGGGTTTGAAACATTGCGAAGAAACAGGATGTCTCAGACAACAATTAGGTGTTCCGTCCGGGGAAAAACATGAACTTTGTCGTGGACTTCATGCAGAGCAAAATGCTATTATCCAGGCCTCACTTCATGGTGTTAAAATAGAAGGGGCCACAATTTATGTGACCACCCAACCTTGTGTGGTCTGTGCCAAAATGATCATTAACTCGGGAATAAAGAAATTAATCTATAAAGGGGATTATCCGGACAGGCTATCTGCTCAAATGCTCAGGGAATCCGGCATTACAGTACAAAAATTTCAACAGGAAACATAACCCGATTCCTGATTTTTAGACTATAATATCGCCCATTGATAAATTAAACCAAATAGTATAGAATGGGGACAAGGCAGTGACAAAACGAGATTCTTCACGGGTCGAGCACATACTGTTCGTCTCAGGATGACAGAAATGTGGGACTTTCACAGCAGTGACAAAACGAGATTCTTCACGGGTCAAGCACATACTGTCCGTCAGACTGTGTGAAAAAGCACTTTTCTCACTTATTGTCATCCTGAGACACACAGAATAAATCCGACCCGCGAAGGATCCCTGAAGTGAGATTCTTTGTAAGCACTGTTTATACTGACTGTCTCAGGATGACATGAAATTGAAGCTCGGAATGTCAATTTTCATACAGTCTGTCGCCTCAGACGACAAAGAGGAGTGTAAATTAATGGAAGAACAAAACATAATTACATATTTAAGTTCTGTGTTTACCATAGCGTTAATAATATCATATGTATTGACCCCCTATGCTAAGCGATTAGCCTGTAAGCTGGGTGCAATTGATATACCGAAGGACAGCAGAAGGGTTCATAAGAAACCCACACCAAGTCTTGGTGGAATTGCTATATACATTTCCTTTGTCATCACCACCGTTATATTCGCAGTATTCAACAAGGGTATGAATTTTAACAGCGAGTTTAAGGGAATTTTAATAGGGGCAACCCTAATTTTAATTACAGGTATTATCGACGATATCAAACAGATTCCTGCAGTATACAAATTGGCGATCCAGGTGTTGGCCGCCTTAATAGCCGTGTATGGTGGTGTGACTATTGATTTTATTAAATTTCCTCCGGCAAGTACAGAGGGCGGACTGATCTTTCTGAAGGCCTTAAGGATTCCGATAACAGTGTTTTGGATTATCGGTATTACAAATACGGTTAATTTAATAGATGGGTTGGATGGGCTTGCGGCGGGGGTGTCTACAATAGCATCTTTGTCTTTAGCGGCAGTTGCCTGTAATATTGAACAATATAATGTGGCTATTTTACTTGCGATATTGGCCGGTGCATCTTTAGGTTTCCTGCCCTATAATTTTAATCCTGCTCAGATTTTTATGGGAGATGCAGGTTCTTTAGTTATAGGATATCTATTGGCTACCATATCGGTTGAGGGGGTAATCAAGAGTGCTACAACTATTGCTGTTGCAACGCCTGTATTGGCTTTGGGTGTTCCGGTGTTCGATACTGCATTTGCTATAGTCAGAAGGCTGGTAAACAAGAAACCCATTATGGAGGCGGATAAAGGTCATCTTCATCACAGGCTTCTTGATCATGGCTTGAGCCAAAAACAAACCGTGTTGATACTGTATATTATCAGCTCGGTGCTGGGAGGAAGCTCTATAATTATTTCCGATGTTGCCAAATCTTCTGCCTATCTGATAATTGGCGTAACATCAATTTTGATACTGTATGGGGCTTATAGAATAGGAATCGTAAAAAAGGTTGCGGAAAAGAAGGGAGCAAAAATATAATTATTGACGTATGTAAGATTTAACATATTGGTATTTAGTGTAGCCAATATGTTAAAATTTTGTTATAATACATGTAAGGCATAGCCCTGGAGCCACCATATGTAAACCAGCATTTTAAAAACTACTGCTGCTTGTTTCAATGGTAGTTTAAAATATTTTAAATTTAGTAAAAAAAAGAAGGAAAAACGAAATATATGTAGAAGTAACTGTTGTGTTATATATTATATAATATATATGGCATATATACTAAGTTAATGTAATAATGCCAAGCTGTCTTATAAAATAATAGATAAACGGATGGCGCATGCAGTCGAATTGTTACCTATGTTATCGAAAAAGGGGAAAAACAAGTTTTAATTGGGGGGTTGTAAAAAACGCACAGTAATAAACAACCATACCCATAGCGTAGGCAGTTTATGTGAACGGGGAGAAAGGTATATATGACAAAAAGCAAAGGCCAAACGCAAAAATCAAAGGCGCTAATTGTGTTTGGAACAAGGCCGGAAGCAATAAAGATGGCTCCTTTAATAAAAAAAATAGAAGAATGCAAACAGATAGAACCTGTAGTTTGCATAACTGCGCAACATCGCGAAATGCTCGATACAGTACTGGAACTATTTGAAATTAGTCCGGATTATGACCTGAATATAATGAAACATGGACAAAGCATAACAGATATTACTGTAAGAGCATTAAAGGGAATGGAGGACATTTTAACTAAGGAAAAACCTGATATAGTTTTGGTTCATGGGGATACATCTACTACCTTTGTAGGAGCACTTGCGGCATTTTATCAAAAAATAAAAATAGGACATGTGGAAGCGGGATTAAGAAGCGGGAATATATATTCCCCCTATCCGGAAGAAATGAACAGGATACTTACAACTAATCTCGCAACCATTCATTTTGCACCTACTGAAGGTAATTATAATAATTTAATTAAAGAGGGGATAGAACCGGAAAAAATATTTATAACAGGGAACACCGTAATAGATGCATTGCTTTCAGTTGTCGATGATGATTACACATTTGAAAACAGCATTCTAAACAAGGTGGATTATAAAAATAAGAAAGTGATAGTAATGACCTGCCATCGTAGAGAAAATTGGGGCAGACCCATGGAAAATATATTTATGGCGGTAAAAGAGGTAGTTGGGGAAAATGAAAATGTAGAGATAATATTTCCTGTACATTTAAATCCTAGTATACGCAAACTAGCAAAATATATCTTAGGAGAGCAAAGCAATATTCATTTAATAGAACCGTTAGAATATGAAGAGTTTGCAAATTTGCTAAACAAAGCCTATTTAGTGTTAACCGATTCCGGTGGAATACAGGAGGAAGCTCCGGCATTAGGAAAACCTATTTTGGTTATGCGAGAAGAAACAGAGAGACCGGAGGCTGTTAAAGCAGGTACCGTTAAAGTAATAGGCACAGAAAAAGAAAATATAAAAAAAGAGACAAATGTACTTTTAAATGACTTACATGAATATAATGTAATGGCAAACTCAATCAACCCCTATGGAGATGGAACTGCATCCGAAAAAATTGTAAATTTTTTGCTCAGTTATCTGACACATTTCAAAAATGTCTAAGGATTCCTGGGGAACACCGATAATTTTTTAGGAATTGTGGTACAATCGAGCTCGGCAAGGATTGTTAAAAATAAAATGATATAAAGACGGGTGGTAAAATGCCTAAGAAAACAACTAAAGAAGCAGGGGGTTTGGAAAATTTTGTTCTCATAACTCATGTGGGAGTAAGTATGGCCACGCCTATATTGATAGGTGTATATATAGGTAAAAAGCTGGACGATTATTTTAAAATATCACCATTGTTTTTACTTATATTCATTATACTAGGTATCGCAGCATCATTTACAAATTTATTTAAAATAGTTGAAAAAAGTTCAGGTGATAAAAAAGGGAAGTGAGGGTATTGGGGTAACCCGGGATATTCAAGTTAGAGTAACAAGGGGAATCATTGCATTTAATTCGATAGTCATAATAATTGGCATAATTATCGGCATGGCTTTTTCAAAGAACTGGAAACCTTTTGTCTTAGCGAATATCTATGGTTCTATAGCGGCAATTTTGAATTTTAGGTTATTGGCTATATCAACGGAGCAGGCAATAACAATGGAGTCCAGCAAAGTTCCCAGATTTGCAGGCGTTAGGGCTCTGGTGCGGTTATTTATTACCGGGATGGTTTTATATGTCGCCTTGACTTCAGAACACATTAATGCCATAGGTACTATAATTGGTCTGTGGTCAATTAAGCCGATATTGTTAATAGAAAATTTGACGCGAAAATGATACACACTTTCTAAAAATTATAAAGTAAGGGGGGATGTCAATGGATGGGGGTTTTGGTGCCAGGCTTATAGATGTAGCCGGTTTTCAAATTTCCGAAACAATACTTGTGACATGGATAGTAATGGCGGTTTTGATAGCTTTAGCCATAGCAGCCAGAATTGTTCTTCGAAAATTTGAGGCGGTCCCCAGGGGAGCGCAAAACGTTATAGAAACGATAGTTGAGCTAATAACCAACCTTACCACGAGTACCATGGGTGAGGAAAATAAGGGGCATGCACCGTTTGTGGGCACTATGTTAATCTTTATAGCAGTTTTGAATATAACCGGGTTATTTGGCTTTAGGCCTCCTACCGCAGATGTAAATACAACCCTGGGGTTTGGAATAGTAACACTTATAATGATGTATGGGTCCTCGATAATGAGGAATGGTTTTATGGGGTATGTCAAGGGTTTTCTTGAGCCAATACCTATTTTGCTTCCCGTCAACATAATAGGGGATCTGGCCACGCCTATATCACTGGGATTTCGTCTATTTGGAAATGTCCTGGGAGGCGTTATAATAGGGTCCCTTTTATACGGAGCATTGGGAGCTGCCAGTAATGCAATAGGAATATCCATACCCATATTTCAGGCGGTTATTCCCGTTTTTGCGCATGTATACTTTGATTTATTTTCAGGTTGTTTACAATCTTTTATATTTGTTATGCTTACAATGATATTTATAACTAATGCAATGTAGTAAAAGCATTAGGGTTTTACAGGTTTTTAGCAGTGGCTCCACGTTCTATCTTATTATATAAAATATAAAAGGCTTTATAAATGTAAAGGAGGAATATTATAATGGATGAGTTAACAGCAAAAACAATATTAACGTCGGTATCAGCAATGGGAGCAGCGATTGTAATGTTTTCGGCCATGGCTAATGCTATATTTGAGGGAATAACAGCGTATAAGGCTGTAGAGGCAATTGGCAGGCAACCGGAAGCAGCCGGAGAAATAACAAGAACTATGTTAGTAGGTCAGGCGGTTACAGAGACAACAGGTATTTATTCTTTCGTTATTGCACTATCATTACTATTTGCAAATCCATTGATAGGATTTTTAGTAAAATAATAGATAGACATATGGGAGATGAAAATGTCTCCCATATTACTATTTGGAAGGGGGCCTGAATATGCAACAGGGACTGATGGAGTTTAACGCTACTCTTGTTATTCAAATTATTAATGCCCTTGTATTGTTTGGGGCTTTAACTTATATTCTTTTCAAACCCGTTACAAAACTTATGGAAGAGAGAACAAAACGCATACAATCGTCTATTGACGAAGCCGAATCCAATGCGAAGGAAATGAGTGAGTTAAAGGCTAAGTATGAAGAACAACTAAGAGACATTAGAAGTGAAAGAGATGCAATTATAGGGGAAGCTACAAAAAAAGCCGAAGTTAGAGGTAACGAAATAGTTGCGGCAGCGGAGGAAGATGCGAGGGATGTTTTAGAGAGAACAAAGTCACAGATTGAAATAGAAAAACAAAAAATGATGGATGAACTAAAGGGCGAAATTTCTTCATTAGCTATTGCCGTAGCATCAAAGGTTATAGAAAATTTAGACGAGTCTATGCATCAGAAATTAATACAGCAATTTATTGATGAGGCAGGAGAAACAAAATGGCAAAATTAGTAGCTAAAAAATATGCAAAAGCTCTTTTCGGGGCTGCTTTTGATGCCGGAAAATATGATACCGTAGGTGACGAGCTTTTATTTATACTCAAATATTTAGAAGACGAGCCTGAACTGTATCGGATTTTAAAGAACCCTTTAGTTATTACAAATGAAAAGAAAGAAATACTCAATTCTATTTTTAAGGGAAACGTGAGCCAAGAGGTTTTAAATTTTTTATATATTGTTATAGATAAGAAAAGAGAAGAACATATTGAACCAATTATTGAAGAATATATAGCACTGGTAAATGATGCTAAAAATATAATGGAGGCTGTGGCTGTCACCGCTGTACCTCTGAGCAATGAAATGTTAATTAAATTACAGGAAACTCTTTCGAAATCTTTGGGGAAAGATGTACAATTAAAAAACAAAATTGACACCGGAGTTGTTGGAGGAGTATTTGTAAAAGCAGGAGACAAGGTAATGGACGGAACGATAAAAAGCCGGCTTGAACGAATACAAAAACAAATATTACAAGTCAAATATTAGTATAGGAACAGGGGTGGTATGAATGGATCTTAATCTCAGACCCGAAGAAATCAGTTCAATTATCAAGGACCAAATCAAGAAATATGAAGATAAATTAGAAATTAAAGAAGTTGGTACTATTATACAAGTTGGGGACGGCATTGCCAGGATTCATGGACTTGAAAATTGTATGGCCGGGGAACTTCTGGAGTTTCCGGGTGAAGTATATGGAATGGCCTTGAACCTTGAGGAAGACAATATCGGTTGCGTTCTTTTGGGATCCGACGAGGCTATTCGCGAAGGGGACATGGTCAGACGTACCAAGAGAATTGTGGAGGTACCCGTGGGGGACGCCTTGTTGGGTCGCGTTGTTGACTCCTTAGGGCAACCTATAGACGGCAAAGGTCCTATCAATAGCGTCAGATTCCGTGAAGTGGAGAGAATTGCTCCCGGAATTATTGCAAGGGAACCTGTTTATCAACCGTTACAAACAGGAATAAAAGCTATAGACTCTATGACTCCGATTGGCAGAGGTCAAAGGGAGCTTATTATCGGGGATAGACAAACAGGTAAGACAACACTTGCCGTGGATACAATAATCAATCAAAAAGATACGGATGTAATCTGCATATATGTTGCTATAGGACAAAAAAAATCGACGGTAGTTCAGATACAAGACATTTTGGAAAAACAAGGTGTCTTAGATTATACAATTATAGTGTCCGCTACTGCAAGTGATCCTGCACCGCTTCAATATTTAGCACCATATGCCGGATGTGCAATGGGTGAAGAATTTATGGAAAACGGGCAGCATGTTTTGATTATATATGATGACCTTTCCAAACATGCGGTTGCTTATCGCGCCATGTCTTTACTGCTCAGAAGGCCGCCGGGACGTGAAGCCTATCCGGGAGATGTATTCTATTTACACAGCAGATTGTTGGAGAGGTCTGCAAAGCTGAGTAAAGAAAGGGGCGGGGGCTCGTTAACGGCTTTGCCGATTATTGAAACCCAGGCGGGCGATATTACAACTTATATTCCGACAAATGTTATCTCTATTACGGATGGACAAATTTTCCTGGAGTCCGAACTTTTCTATTCCGGAGTCAGGCCTGCTGTAAACCCCGGCATCTCGGTATCGAGGGTAGGCGGCGATGCTCAAGTTAGGGCAATGAAACAGGTGGCGGGCAAATTAAGAATTGAACTTGCTCAATACAGAGAATTAGAGGCCTTTGCGCAATTCGGTTCAGAATTGGACAAGGAAACCCAGGAACGTTTAGCACAAGGAGAAAGAATTGTTGAAATATTAAAACAGGGGCAGCATGCACCGATGCCCGTTGAAAAACAAGTAATTATAATTTATGCTGTAATTAATAAGCATCTAACAGGCATAAAAACAGAGTCAATCAAAAATTTTGAAGCCGGACTTTTAAAATTTATGGATGAACAATATCCTGAAATAGTAAATGCTATTGCCGACACCGGGGAAATTAAAAAAGAAATGGAATCTAAATTAAAAGAGGCCATTGAAGAATTTAAAAAACAATTCCAAGAAGACGGGAAAAACGAAACACAGACCGAAGTTATTCAAATAACAGAATAGGTGTTAACTTCAGGAGGTGAAAAGGTTTGGCTGTATTAGGACTGCGAAATATAAAAAGGCATATCAGGGGTATCAGCGACATAAGACAGATTACAAGGGCCATGGAGCTGGTTGCCTCTGTAAAAATGCGAAAAGCGAGGGAACTTTTGGGTAAAACAAGACCTCACTTCCAATCTATAGAGGATGTTATAAATGACATAATTATCTATATTAAAGAAGATGAATCCAGGAAGAAAAAAAGAAAAGTCGGACATGAACTTATGGAAGCAAGGGAAGTAAAAAAGGCTTGTTATATTATAGTTTCCGCAGACAGAGGCTTGGCCGGAAGCTATAACGTTAATATTATCAGAATGGCTCAAAGTCATATGGATAAACAGGCGGGGGAAGTGTCTGTAATAACTATTGGGCAAAAGGCCAGGGACTACTTCAGGAAAAGGGATTATGAAATAGATGGCGAGTTTACACAGATTTCTGAAGATCCCACTTATGCCAGCGCAAAAAGTATTGCAAAGTTATGTATTGAGATGTATATTCAGGGTTCCGTAGATGAAGTATATCTGGTTTATACAGAATTTTTAAGTGCTGTTAGTTATAATCCAAAACTGACCAAGCTTTTACCGTTAGAACCAAAAATAAAGGAATCTGTGGAGGATAAGCCGCAAACTGTTAAGTTTATGTTGTATGAACCCTCCGTAGAGGAAGTTTTAAATTATTTGATACCCAAATATATAGAAAGTATGATTTATGGGGCTTTAGTAGAATCTGCTACAAGTGAACAAAGTGCCAGAAGGGTGGCCATGAAAAATGCTACGGATAACGCAGGGGAGATAATAGATGATTTACAATTGAAGTATCATCGTGCAAGACAGGCCTCCATCACTCAAGAGATTTCAGAAATTGTTAGTGGAGCCGAAGCATTAAGCTAAAAGGAGGAGGTAAGGCCATGGTTGAAGAGAGTGTAGGTAAATTGGTCCAAATAATTGGACCGGTTGTGGATATACGTTTTGACAGGGATAACCTACCGGAACTGTTGAATGCTATAGAAATTGCTGATCCGGATGGCGGTAAAATTATAGTTGAAGTTGCACAGCATATCGGGGACGACATAGTTCGTTGTGTTTCCATGGGACCAACGGATGGTCTGGTTCGCGGTATGGAAGCAAAAGATACCGGGAACCCGATAATTGTTCCGGTGGGGCGTTCCACTCTGGGTAGGATTTTAAATGTAGTGGGTGAACCGATAGATGAGAAAGGGCCTATTGAAACTGAATTTTATTCTTCGATCCATAAGGAAGCACCGAGCTTTGAGGAACAGGCCATTCCTACGGATATTCTGGAAACGGGTATTAAGGCAATAGACCTTATATCTCCATATCTAAAAGGTGGAAAGGTAGGAATGTTCGGTGGTGCCGGGGTCGGCAAAACGGTTATCATTATGGAACTTATCAACAATGTTGCCAAGGAACATGGAGGTCTCTCAGTGTTTTCCGGGGTAGGGGAAAGGACGAGAGAGGGCAATGACCTTTATTATGAAATGCTCGAATCAGGGGTTATAGGTAATACATCCTTGGTTTATGGACAGATGAATGAGCCGCCCGGTGCGAGGTTACGTGTTGGTTTGACGGGTCTTTGCATGGCGGAACACTTTAGGGATGTGGAAGGACAAGACGTACTTCTGTTTATTGATAATATATTCAGATTTACACAAGCCGGCAGTGAGGTTTCTGCTTTATTAGGCCGTATGCCGAGTGCGGTTGGGTATCAACCGACACTGGCTACGGAGATGGGACTTTTACAGGAGCGTATTACCTCAACGAAAAAAGGTTCTATTACTTCTATACAAGCCATATATGTACCGGCGGACGACTTAACAGACCCGGCACCTGCAACTACATTCGCTCACTTAGACGCAAACGTAGTTTTGTCACGTCGAATAGTTGAACTTGGAATTTATCCTGCGGTGGACCCGTTGGATTCAAACTCCAGAGCGGTAGACCCGGCCATTATAGGGCAGGAGCATTATGATGTGACCAGAGGGGTACAGCAGGTACTTCAAAGATATCAAGATTTACAAGATATTATTGCTATACTTGGTATGGACGAGTTATCTGAAGAAGATAAAATAATAGTTGCCAGAGCAAGAAAAATAGAACGTTTCTTGTCACAACCATTTTTTGTTGCGGAACAGTTTACAGGTTCGGCAGGCAAGTATGTGCCACTTAAGGAAACCATAAGGGGCTTTAAAGAAATATTAGAAGGTAAACATGATGATCTTCCCGAGGCTGCATTTTTATTTGCAGGTACGATTGATGAAGTAGTAGAAAAAGCTAAAGGAGAGTAGGTGATCATATGGCATCTACATTTCGTCTTCAAATTATTGCACCGGATCGAATATTTTATGATGATGAAGTTGAAATGGTAGCGGTCAGTACCCAAGATGGCGGGCTGGGAGTTTTAGCTAGGCATATCCCTCTTGTGGCTCCGTTAGTTATCGGGAGGGTTAAAATAAAAAAAGGCGGCCAGTCTAAAGAAGCTGCTATTTCTGAGGGTTTTATTCAAGTAAAGCGCGGATATACCAGGGTTATTACAGATTCAGCCGAATGGCCGGAGGAAATAGATGTTGAAAGGGCAGAGGCCGCTAAAAAGAGAGCGGAAGAATTGCTCAGGTCCCGAAAAAGTCATGTTGATATAATGAGGGCAGAGGCCGCTCTGCAAAGGGCCATTATCAGATTAAGGGTGGCAAATCGATTATAAAACCGTAGGGACGGATTTGCGAAACTGTTGTAGGGGCGAACCCGTGCGTTCGCCCTTTTTGTATTTTTATTTATTATTCTGAGGGCAGACACACAGGTCTGCCCCTACCTTTCCTGATTTGTTAGTTTTGTAGTAGGGGCGAACCCGCGTGTTCGCCCTTTACTTAATATACTATAATATCAATATCAGATGCTCCATCCTCCGGAGACGTATCACTTTCAACAGCAACATACATCTTTACGGGGAGGGCAACTATCATTTGGTAAGACTCGCTTATCCATCCCATATCCCTGTGAATGCTCAGGGGCACTATATCTTCCGGCAACCTATGGAGCATCACCTTTCCATTTTTCATTTCAAATCGGGCCATATATTCCTTTTCATTAACCTTAAACGGGATTTCTTTGAATTCAGATTCAGGGGTATTTATCAATGCAAAACGGGCAATTTCTTCTCCGGCGACATTTATAACTACCTGCTTTGCCGAATTCACACTTGTTAACAATTTGGGTATTGCAAAAATACCGGCAATACTGCTTATTAAAATAAAGAAAATCAATATTTTATCTGCTTTAGTCATTATTTTAAACA
>JAAZJW010000148.1 GCA_012800145.1 Clostridiales bacterium
AATGAGAGCATAATAAACGCGGACTTTTACTAAAATCTTGGAGGCGGTAAGTTTGAGCGCTGGTATAGCAAAAGAAGCTATTGAAGACTGTGGAGTAACGGACGAAGGAATGGTTGAGGTTGCGAAGGACGGTGATATAGACGCCTTAGAATATTTAATTAGAAAATATAAAAATTTTGTTCGTGCTAAGGCCAGGTCATATTTTCTGATCGGCGCCGATCGGGAAGATATCATACAAGAGGGCATGATCGGATTATATAAGGCAATACGTGACTATAAACCGGACAAGCTGGCGTCCTTTAGGGTTTTTGCCGAGCTTTGTATTACGCGCCAGATAATAACGGCTATTAAAACTGCTACCAGGCAGAAACATATTCCCCTAAATTCATATATATCTTTAAATAAACCGATTTATGATGAAGAATCTGACAGAACGTTACTGGATGTAATTTCCGGGCATAAAATTACGGATCCCGAGGAATTAGTAATTTCGCGGGAGGAACTGATCCATATAGAAGAAACAATAGGAGAAATCCTGAGCAGTCTGGAATGGAATGTGCTCACTCTCTATTTGCAAGGGAGGTCTTATCAAGAGATTGCCTATGATTTGGACAGGCATGTAAAATCTATAGATAATGCACTTCAGAGAGTAAAAAGAAAGCTTGAGAAATATTTAGAAGAAAGAGATGAAACCTATGCATAATAGGTTTAATAATGCTAATCTATAAATAATAAGGCTATAATCAATGTATAAAATTATTCAAAATAAAGGGTTAAGAAAACATAAAAAACCTTTTGAATAAGGAGGATTTAATAATGGCTAAGGCAAAATTTGAAAGAACAAAACCACATATTAATATTGGGACAATAGGTCACGTAGACCACGGTAAAACAACACTTACGGCTGCGATTACAAAAATACTGAACATGAAATACGGAACAGGAGAAGTAGTAACATTTGACCGAATAGACAAAGCACCGGAAGAAAGAGAAAGAGGAATAACAATATCCACATCACACGTAGAATACGAAACAGAAAACAGACACTACGCACACGTAGACTGTCCCGGCCACGCCGACTATGTAAAGAACATGATCACAGGCGCAGCACAAATGGACGGTGCAGTTTTAGTAGTTTCAGCAGCAGACGGTCCGATGCCACAGACAAGAGAACATATCCTGCTGTCAAGACAAGTAGGAGTACCATACATTGTGGTATTTTTAAATAAATGTGACATGGTAGACGACGAAGAACTATTAGAACTTGTAGAAATGGAAGTAAGAGAACTGCTTGACGAATACGACTTTCCCGGAGACGATACACCAATCGTAAGAGGCTCAGCACTAAAAGCATTAGAAGAACCCGAAAGCGAATGGGGCGATAAAATAGTAGAGCTGTTCGAACATGTGGACACATACATCCCCGAACCCGAAAGAGACATAGACAAACCGTTCCTAATGCCCGTAGAAGACGTATTCTCAATTACAGGTAGAGGAACAGTTGCAACAGGAAGAGTAGAAAGAGGAGTAGTAAAAGTACAAGACAACGTAGAACTTGTAGGAATAGCAGAAGATTTAAGAAAGATAGTAGTAACAGGAGTAGAAATGTTTAGAAAACTGCTGGATCAAGCCCAAGCAGGCGACAACGTAGGACTGCTTTTAAGAGGAGTCCAAAGAGACGAAATCCAAAGAGGTCAGGTACTGGCCAAACCCGGAACAATAAAACCCCATACAAAATTCGAAGCGGAAATATACGTACTCAAAAAAGAAGAAGGCGGAAGACATACACCGTTCTTCGACGGGTACAGACCACAGTTTTACTTCAGAACAACAGACGTTACAGGCTCAATAAAACTTCCTGAAGGCATGGAAATGGTAATGCCCGGGGACAACATCACAATGGAAATAGAACTGATTTATCCTATAGCCATCGAAGAAGGACTAAGATTTGCTATGCGTGAAGGCGGAAGGACAGTAGGGGCCGGAGTAGTAACCTCTATTATTGAATAATTAAGAAATGATGGATGTCGTATTTTAAATTTAGAAGAAGAGGGGATTTCTCTTCTTCTAAATTTGCATGCATCCGAAAAACAACTACAGCAAGGACAAAAAGGGGATGTAGAAGGAGGGAATTAAATGGCCAAAGGCAATCAAAAAATCAGAATAAGACTGAAGGCATATGATCACAGAGTTCTCGATCAATCAGCCGAAAGAATTATTGAGACAGCCAAAAGAAGTGGTGCGGAGGTTTCCGGACCGGTACCCTTACCGACGGAGAAGCAGATTATCACTATATTAAGAGCTGTCCATAAAGATAAAGATGCCAGGGAACAGTTTGAAATGAGAACACATAAAAGATTGATTGATATTTTAAAACCGACGCCAAAAACCGTAGATTCATTGATGAGACTGGATTTGCCGGCGGGGGTCGATATTGAAATTAAACTATAAAATTATAAACCAGTTAAAGCTAAGATACAGAGATGAGTTCATCCTATTCTTAGTATGATTAGCCGAGTGCTAATCCGCTGTAAGATTAATAGGAGGTATAAATATGAAAGGTTTAGTCGGAAGAAAGGTCGGAATGACCCAGGTGTTTGACGAAACAGGGCTCATTGTTCCGGTAACGGTAATCGATGTAGCTTCAAATGTCGTAACACAAGTAAAGACCGTGGAAACAGACGGATACAACGCTATACAGGTAGGCTATGAAGATGTCAAGGAAAAAGCTCTTAACATGCCGAAAAAAGGACATCTTGACAGAGCGGGTGTTACTCCGAAAAGAATACTAAGGGAGTTTAGGGTAGGAAATGTAGAAGAATTTACTGTAGGCCAGGAATTAAAGGCAGACCTTTTTAAAACAGGAGACAGGGTTGATGCTTCCGGAACTTCCAAAGGTAGAGGATTTCAGGGTAATATCAAAAGACACGGCCAAGCCAGGGGACCCATGAGTCACGGTTCCAGATACCATAGAGGGCCCGGCGCTATGGCGGCAGCAGCCTCCCCGGGAAAGGTATTCAAAGGTAAAAAACT
>JAAZJW010000149.1 GCA_012800145.1 Clostridiales bacterium
AATATGGTAAAATAATGACTGTATCTCCCAAAAGGGAACCTTTCATTCAAATAATTAATAACTTCCAGTGGGGTTACAATCTCATAATATGGCGGTTCGTTTATTTTCCTTTTTAAGGGTGAACCCCTACCTACATCCAAAATTAATGTTTCCGACAATGTAACAGCCAACATGGATGAAGCTACCCCGTGGCCCATAACATCAAGCATATATATTCCTACGTTATCATCATCCAGCATAAATACGTCAAATATATCCCCGCCAACCCTTCCGGAAGGCTGAAAGGTACAGTTAAACAAACAATTTGGTATATCCCCGAAGGATTTTGGTATAAGAGCTTCCTGTATTTTTGCAGCCAAATTTAGGTCTTTTTCCAATTCTCTTTTTTGTTTTTTAATTAATTGTAAATTTTCCCCCAGGGCCTTCTGTGACATGGACAATTGTTTTTGTAGGTCCATTAGTCTAGCTTGGTTTTGTATTTTAAAAATCAAATCTACTTCCTCAAAAGGACAGCATATATAGTCATCTATACCCATGTCAACCAGCTTTTTCTTATCTTTTATATCAAACCTATCAAACAGCGCAATAATAGGTACTTTTTTTATATAATAATCATCCTTTAAAATATCACATTTTTGAGGCTTATGTTTTTCGTTGGAAAAGCAATTAGTCAGGATAACATGAGGCATTTCTTTAAGTATAATTTCTTTACAAATATGATCAACCGATTTCTGAACAACCTCATATCCATGGTTTCTAAGCAAGTTTTTTATATATGTTAATGGATTGTTTTCTGAATCAAGTATAAGGATTTTATAAGTAGTCAATTTTATGCCCCCCTTGCTTTGTTTAAAGTATAATAACATTCTACATCTAAAGGTCAGGGCTTTTCAAGGGAAGATTTATAAAAGTACGCATCTGTTGACTATTATCACCATACCTTTACTCCGCTTACTTTTCAACACTTTATATTTTATATATTCTACGTATTCCGATAAATCCCTACCTTTCTACAAAATTTAATAATTTTTTTAGGAATCTAGGTCTTTATACCCTGGGACCCCAATGTATTGTTCTCACCAAAATAAAAAACCCCCTGAAGCGTTTAGGTTGTTATTCAGCCCGTTTACTAGGGAGCGTATTTATCTTCTATGTTTACCTTTTTATAAAACCTGTAACTAACAAAAATTAACCCATATAAAAGGATTAATCATTATAAAAATTCTACATCTGCGGTTAATTTATAGATTACGTCCTTTCTTTCAATAATTATTATAGTTTTTTTACGTAATTCCTTATTATTTCTGATGTTTTGCAATAATTCTCTGGTCGGGTTAATCGCAATCGGGTTTCCGACTAACTCCAACATGGAATAATCCCCGATTGTATCGCCGTAGGCATAGCTACTTTGTAAATCTATTTCATATCTTTCGACAAATTCCATGATAGCTATATGTTTACTGTCAGAATCCCACATCTGGATAATTTCGCCCGTAAAATTGTTATCCTCATCTGTTATATATTCTGTGCCCCTATAGTCGGCCACTCCGTATTTTTGAGCCATTTTCGATACCAGATAGTCCGGACTGCCGGAAATAAAAATAACTATATGCCCCTGGGATTTATGCCAATTGATTCTGTCCCTGGTAAAACGGTACACTCTGTCACCCTTTGAATCTATTATTTGGTCTGATAAAAAGTCCATATAATCTCTGTTCAATCCCTTCATGGTTTGAAGGTATATTTCAGCTACCTTGGTCAAATAATTGTCATAATTTCCCTGCCTCATGTCCCAGTCATGAAATGCACCCCGAACAACAGTATGCCATGTGATCGGGTCTATAACCTCATATTTTATTAATCTTTTAAAATGTTCTATCATTAGGGAATCCCTGTATAGAGTCCCATCAATATCAAAAAATACCCCGCTGTTTCCCATTTTGTCTTTCCCCCCATACCATAATTTATTTGTCAACTAATTTCTTACGTAGTAATATACCCATCCTGCGAATGAACAACCCATAATTAAATATATGTTAATTATTTTGCCGCATACTTACAATATATAAACAACCCAATAAAAAAATACCCCCTAGGGTTTTATAAACAATAAAAAGCAACCCTGGCTGCTTTTTGTTGTTTTTTATATCGTTTGTTTTAATTTGTTATATTGGTCAATCTTCTACTAAATGTTCAGGTACCTATTAGTATCAACATAAAAACATAAAAGATTAATCCAGTATTTCTGTAACAGTAACAAATTCATACCCCTGTTCCTCAATCCAGTTTATCATAGTAGGTAATGTTTTTATCATGTTTTTCACTGTCTTTGTATTACCACTATTGTGCATTAATATAATTCCTCCGGGTTTTAACTGTTGTTTCACGTATTTCATTATTTGTTCACCTGATGTGCCGGCCCAGTCTCTGGTATCCACCGACCAATTAACAATCTTATATCCCAAGGAATCAATTAACTCCTTATCCTGTGCTTTAACCGCTCCATAAGGGGGCCTGAATATAGGTGTATGTTTACCCAATACATCCTCCAACAATTCCTCTGTTTTCAATATCTCATCTTTCTTTGATCTCTTCGATATCTTAGGCAAATATTTATGACTCCAGCTGTGATTTCCTATCTCATGGCCTCTATCGTGAATTTCCCTTAAAGTTTCTGTATGCCTTGCGGCATTTTGTCCTATTACAAAAAAAGTGGCCTTAATATCATGTTCGTCTAATATATCCAGAATTTCCGGAGTAAGTTCGGATTCCGGTCCATCATCAAAGGTAAGAGCAACTAACTTTTGATCCCCGTTCCCCGAATAATGGGTTGCTATGTTTTCAGGATTCGACTTATCTTTTACCCCTTCCTCTTCCGTGTTGCTTTCCTTGTTGTTATCAACATTCTCATCATTCCTATCTGATTCGATTGGTGCACTTACATCTTTGTCCTGATCCGTTTTAGTTTCCTCCCCACAACCTTGGCTGCCGGCATGTTCTATTTTTTGTGGCAGAGAATCCTGAACATTTTTTTCGTTGTTGTCAGGGTTTGTCTTAAAATCAGAAGCACCAACCGTTGTACAACCTGTAATAATAAATATACTTAGGATACTTATTAGAAAAATATTGAATATATGTTTTTTCATTTCGGTCCTTCCCCTCACCTCGTATAATGTCTAAGTATTATCTATACTATCAGTATATAGGAATATTTATTAAAATGTATTACAAAATCATGACAATACAAACCAAAATTTGGTTTAGGTGAATTTCGGCTCCCTATGGCAAAATCATATTATTTCACAACCTTGATTTTGTCTATTACAGCTAAGGCTATATTAGAAGAATGGTCGTCTATACGCTCCAGATTACTGATAATGTCCACAAATACAATACCGGAACTGGGAATGCATTGTCCGGCACTTAGCCTTCCAATGTGATTCTCTCTTAGAGTTTTTTCCAAGTAATCTGTACGATTTTCCATTTCAAGCACACTTGTGGCCAATTCCCCATCTATGGACTGCAAGGCAGCCAGAGCATC
>JAAZJW010000150.1 GCA_012800145.1 Clostridiales bacterium
CCGCGTCACAAATCCAAACGCGAACAGGCAATAAATCCATCAGTGCTTGCATGCGGGCTAACTGAACACAAATTGATTCTCTCAAATTTTCCCTTTCAATCTCAGCTTTTTTGCGTTCGGTTATATCCCTTGCCGCACCGAACCATTCCTTGATATTCCCATTTTCATCGAAAATAGGCACTGTACGGGAAAATACCCAGCCAATATTTCCATCAGCTTTAAACACACGATGTTCAAATTCAAATGTTTCCTTTTTCATGATGCTGGTTTGTATTAAATTGAACATGGACTCCCTATCTTCAGGATATATATATTTGTCAAGCCAGTCAGAATCGGGCTTCTCCGTATTTGCAAGAAACCCACGGCCACAAAGTGTCGTCATAGTTTTCCAGTCCGGACTCATGCTGTAAATTATATTAGACGTTGCCTTTATGAGAGCAAAAAACCTGTCTTCGTTTTGTTTTTCAGCATAGACACAATTATTTAAAGTTTCTGAATCCATGTGTGTTCCCCCCCCACCCCTAAAATTTATAAAATCTTTACTCTATCCTGTGCCAAATCCATTCCCCAAACATTTGCATTATTACCAATATTGTACCAAATATCACCAATATGCACAATATAAAACCCTCTATTTAAAATAGAGGGTTGAATTGTATTAATATTTAGTTTAAAACAAAAGTTGTATGTCGGGCAAATAACAAAGTGTCAGGTAAGTAACAATAAACACTGCAACAAATAGAATTGAATAATTGAAAGTCCTTTTCATCATATTTTTCTCCTTCGCGGAGATAAGTAAAATACATCATAGGGATGGCAGAACCGTACAAAGATTGGGATTTTGGGTAAAATTTTTGTACATAGAGCCCCCCATTATAAATTAACTATTGTACCCAAAAATACGGGAAATTTATTTTCTTTGTCATAAATCATATATAAAAACGGTCTGTCGAAATGTATTTCCTTAGGTTCGCTTATATCTATTGATGTGGTATCCATTATAACAGCGGTCACCGCCGCAGCCTTTGTTCCTGCTTCATTCAGCTCTATACGGGTTTTATGCAATACATCATCTATATAGATATTCGCACCCTTGCCTTGTAAATCATACATGTTACCAAAATCGGCTTTTCCCCTGTCAAATTCATCTTCTAAACCTAACTGCATCAGGGAATCTCTTAGACTTGTCGAATAGTCATATTCAAATTTAGGTATTTTAACATTTGTTTTAACCTTCTGTTCGCTATCGATTATATTTTCTAATTTGTCCTGTGTTAAGGATTGAACAAAATCATATAAGCTCATATTTTGGTCCTTTGGCATCAACCCTACAAAATGATACCTTCCACCCTGATATGATTTCATTGCCCCTATAGCATCATCTGTCTCGATAAAACTATTCTCTTTGCTATTTAAATATTGCACCTCTTTTGTTTCATCTTGCCCGTTGAATTTACCCTTGCTTACCTGATATTCCCCATATTGTCTTGCCCATTTGTAATCAAACAGAATACTGTTTATTAAAAGCATTTCGGTGTCCTGGCTTAGATGATCAGGCTGTATGATCTTCTCTATCATTTTGTCTGTCCTGTCCGCTACCCAATTATTTATTTGGGCACTGGCGGATTCCCTTTCGAGAAAATTCATTCCCATTATATCTGCCTGATATACCCTTCTGATTGTATCCAGGAAGGCATCCTTTACCTTTAACCCGGAATTTTTGTTATACCAAATAGAATTAGCTATATTTAATTTCTCACCTTCTTCATCTGATTTCATGTCTTTTATCAGATTTTTTAACTCGCTGTTCAGGACATCCCTGTTAACTCCGAAAAAATTGTTGAAGTTTGTTTCCGAATTCCCGGAGGCACCGTTTCCAGTCATGGCTAGGGCTGTAATTATAGAAAACGGGGATATTAGGGTGTTACCCGACTTTATGTCCTCTAATTTCAGTAAATTCAGTGATGTATTTATTAATGACGTTTCTTCATTACTTATTTTAGCTCCATTATTAATTGCACCTGAATTGCCGTCCGCCGGCACACACCCTATCAACATTAATGCGCAAAGTAATAAGGCTATTTTTTTCATCAGAATCAACTCCCTTTCTGTTATCTTCATTTGTCTAGATTATCCTTCTTTCTATTATTATATCTTTAGACGGCAGAAGATAGGAACTTGTTCCACTGTTCCCGTGAAATTTGTATAGGTTCTTTATCATGCCGGATTAGTGGTCACACAGTTTCTATGATATAATATTTTGGGAAACAAAATAGTGCGGCAAAAACGGCAAATTATACAGAAAAGGGGCAGACGACTCTGTCTGCCCAGGGTGGACAGAGTCGTCAGACTGTGTGAAAAAGCACTTTTCTCGCTTTTTGTCATTGCTATGAAGGCCCCACATTTTTGTCATCCTGAGACGAGCAGGATTAGTTTGACCCGCGAAGGATCTGTATTTTAAAATAATGC